>NZ_PGFQ01000005.1 GCF_029870955.1 Sulfitobacter faviae
CTCGGCCAATTCTCGGCCGCATCGGTTAGAAATATTGCGCGGTAACGCTCCCGCCGCACCAAACCAGCAGCCTTGAGTCGGGAGATGTTCTTGGTCACTGTTGGAGATTTCACGCCAAGCCGCTCGGCGATTTCGACCGGCCTAGCCCCCCGCAACTCGATCAGCTCTGCGATCAGTTCCACATAATCCTCCGCCATTTCGCTTTCATGTGCTCGGCGCACAGTCGCGAAACCCTTAGCCTGCGCTTCGGGAGCTCTCTCGACAGTCTCGAACGCCTCGCGTTCGTATGATTGTAGCTTCGACATGTCCGGACATTGCAACGAATAACTAAAATTGACAATCTAATTAGCCTAGAATATCTAAGTTAGACGAGTCTAAGTTTTAGCGCTGGAGGCTATGGTGATAAAAAATCTTTCGAGGCTGCTGCTAACCGCTGCAAGCGCGGTCCTGCTGTCCGGACCCGGGGGGCGACGCCTGTCAAAGAGGCTCCGTGGCTTCCTGAGGCGGCAGCCTATCGGCTGACACTTTTTCTTGGGAATCTCGCGCCAGTGCCTTGGGACGACATCGAGACCGCTTGGACAGAACCTCACCGGGGTTCGGAATTCTCGACCGGCGCGTTGGAGTGGGTGGACCGCAAAAGCGGTATCAAGCCGGATGGTATCCTTGACGCCGTGGCACGTGAAGACCGGCAAGCAGTTTTCACAGAGGCCACTCGTCTTGTAGCGCTTAGGATCGAAGAGGAATTGGACCGGGCTCTCGCAGCCGAAGAACCTGCAAAGGCGCGCCAGGCTCTGCGAACGGCAGGCGAGCTCTACCGTGCGTTTGAGGATGGTATCGCGGCAGCCGACCCCGAAGCAGCAAGACGTATCGGCCTCGCTTGGCTGGAACTTAACAGCAGCACGGGGTCCGCTGGTCTTCTCGGCGCTGGCGCCTTTTCCGCGGATCGCGACACGCTGGGGGCCGCGCGCGCAGTCATTTCCAGCTATCTCGCGGAAAATTACCTCTTAGCCAACTATGCTCCACGTCAGACACTGAGTGCCCTGCCCGAAACCGCTGTGTTCAGCCGACGCACTATCGAGGTGCCGCCAAGCTTGCCGCCTGGCTCCGACATCTTCGATCAGGACCCGCTGCCATTGCTTGTCCTCAACTTCGAGGAACAAGGTATCGACGAGACCGATCTGCCCTTGGTGGCTTATGGCGACATGCTTTTCGACAGCCCGCAGATATTCGGAAATCCTGCGCGAAACCTCGGGATCGCCTGTTCGACCTGTCACAATCGCTCGGATGTGAACCAGCGCCTCTTCATCCCGGGCGCCAGCCACCAACCCGGTGCCATCGACGTCGATGGCGCGTTCTTTAATCCTATCTTCAACGACCGGCGCGACGACCCGATCGACATTCCGAGCCTGCGCGGGCTGCGCTTCACCGGGCCTTATGGTCGCGATGGGCGCTTTGCCTCTCTGCGCGACTTCAGCCGGAACGTGATCGTCAATGAATTTGGCGGCGCGGAGCCGACGCCCTTGATGCTCGACGCGCTGGTAGGATACATGCTCGAGTTCGACTTCCTACCAAACTCTAAGCTGAATGCGGATGGTACGCTGTCCGAGGCAAACCCGGACGCGGCGCACCGAGGCGAGGCTATTTTTAATCGGCCTTTCGCTGGGCTAGGCGATCGCTCCTGCGCTAGTTGCCACGTGCCTGACGCAAATTTCCTCGATCGGCAAGCCCATGACATTGGATCGGTCTCGCCGGCATATAGTGGCGCGCGCGCAGGCGCGCTGGATACGCCGTCCTTGCTGGGAACCGCATATACCGCCCCCTATTTTCACGACGGTTCGCTGTCGACGTTGGCCGCCGTTGTTGAGTGGTTCGATGAGACGAAATCGCTCGGGCTATCAGAGACGGAACGGACTGAACTGACCGCGTATCTGGAGACTGTAGGGTCGGCAGACGAGCCTTACGAGAAGTTCGACGCAGAGAACACCGCCTTTCGCCTGACATTTGCCGAATTGGCGACATTTGCATCGACGCTCGACACGCTTCTGCCCCGACGTGACGCAGAGCACATCCTGCTGCTGACCGATACTGTCGCTGCGGACCTCGCCGCAGACGCGAGCACCATGTCGAACCTGACCGCACGGCCCGAAGTCTATGCCTTGGCCGAGCGTCTTGCCGCAGTCGGCGATGCAGCCCGTGACGACGACTGGGAGGCCGCCGAAGCAAGTTGGACCGCGTTCAAGACCGAAGCCGACGCGATCGAAGAGAGGGCATTCTGATGGAATTCTACCTAACCCGCAGAAATATGCTGGCCTTGGCCAGTGCAGGCGCGATCTCGCTGGCCTCCCCGCTGATCGCACAAGACACTCCCTTGCGGCTTGCTTTCATTCCGCAGGAGAATCCCGACAAGCTCTTAGGCGACATTGAGGCCATCACAAGATGGCTATCCGAACAGATTGGCGTTCCCGTGGAAGGCTTCGTCACCATCGACCATGCTGCGGCTGTCGAGGCACTTCGCAACGGAGATGCAGACGTCTCCTTCATGGGCGCGTTGCCTTTCGTTCTGGCGGAGGCGGAAATTGGCGCGGTACCTCTCTTGTCTGAGGTCTACCGGGGCGCGTCAAGTTACACAGGACGCATTTTTGTCCGCCGCAACAGCGGTATCGATACGCTGGCAGACCTGCGCGGGCGCGATATCGCCTTTGCCGACCCGATCTCTGAATCAGGTTATCTTTATCCTCTTTCCGAATTCGTTAAGGCCGGGCTAATTGAGGGTCCTGGCGCAGCGGAGAAATTCTTCGGCCGCGTGTTCTTTGCGGGAGGCTACCAGCAAGCCATGCAGGCTATGGCCGAAGGTCTGGTCGATGCCGCCGGTGCCAGTCAGTATGCGGATTTGTTGTTGACCCCACAACAGCAGGCCGAGGTGACTTGGCTCGTAGAAAGCGCGCCGATTCCAAGTCACCTTGTGATCGCACGCCCAGAACTCGATGCCGCCCTGCAAGCCCGTTTTGTTGACGTCATGCTGAAGCTCAACGAACCGAAGCACCGCGACAAATTGAGCTATCTTTACGGACCAGATGGCTACGTCAGGGCAGACGGCACCGCGTATGAAGGCGTACGCGATATGGCAAAGAAATACGGGCTGTTACGATGAGCATGGCTATCGAAATAGACGATCTGAGTTATGTCCATAAGGGCGCACAGCTACCAGCGTTGGAACGAGTCTCATTTCGGCTCCCGGCGGGCGAGTGTGTCGCTTTACTGGGCCCATCCGGGGCGGGCAAAACGACGTTGCTGGCGCTGCTCGACGGTAGGATTCAGGGATGGCGCGGGCGCGTTTCTGTCTTGGGTGCGCCGCTCAATCCCGACCGCCCACCACCCCGAGCTCGCCGTCCTGATACCGGTTTCGTGTTTCAGGAATTCGCCCTCGTAGAACGCTCCACGGCACTACGCAACGTGCTCAACGGCCGCCTGGGGCGGATGTCACCTTTCCAAGCAGTACTGGGATCGCCAATGGCTCACGATCTCGATATTGCCCGCACAGCACTCGCCGATTGCGGCATCGCAGAACTCGCGGAACGCCGTGTCGACAGTCTCAGCGGAGGACAGCGACAGCGCGTGGCTATTGCGCGATGTCTGGCGCAGGAACCACGGCTGATCCTCGCCGACGAGCCAGTGAGCAACCTCGACCCCGCCCGCGCTGGAGAGGTTCTGGGGTTGATGACCAAGGCGGCGCGAGCGCGTGATGCAACAGCGCTATTCTCCTCGCACCAACCCGATCTGGCGCGGCGTTTTGCAGGGCGCATCATCGGCATACGAGAGGGGCGGATCGCGTTTAACGTGCCAACGTCCGAGTTGAAAGACGATGCGACTGCCGAACTCTATCGGGGGTCAGGACCGACGCCGGAACTCGGTCCCCGGGCGGTGTTATGATGGCCCCCCGCGACTTCGGCGGCTTCGTCACCAGTTCGCTGATCGCTATTGCCATCCTATGGTCCCTCGTCACAACCGATGTCGAGTTGTCGCGTCTTGCTTCGGCCGGTCCACGGATTACCGACTTTATCGGCCGGATGTTCCCGCCCGATCCGACAGTGATGACCGAGATCAAAAAAGGCAGCGCAGAGACACTAAGAATAGCAATCCTCGGCTCCCTCGGCGCAGTGCTGCTGTCGACCCCTCTGGCTATTCTCGCGTCCGAAACCATGGTTTCGCGTGCGGTGTTCGGGCCGGTCCGCGCGCTGCTGGCCTTTATCCGGGCGGTACCGCTGATCCTCGTGGCCATGCTCATGGTGGGCGCGGTCGGGCTCGGGCCGCTGCCCGGCATCATCGCAGTTGCCTTTCATGCCACTGGGATGCTCGCTAAATTCTATGCCGAGGCGATCGACGGCGTATCTCGCGCCCCATCGCAGCACTTGAAAGTGCAGGGGCTGGACCGCTCGTGCGGCTCAGACATGCGATTTGGCCACAGATGGCCCCAGTCATCGCCCGCGACACGATTTTCCGGTTCGAACTGAACCTGCGTGAGTCGTTGGTCCTCGGCATCGTCGGCGCGGGCGGGATCGGCTTTTACATCCAGACCTACATCCGCTCTTTTCAGTATGACAAGGCGGCCAGCGTCACGATTGCCGTCGTCGGCCTAGTCATCGTCATCGAGGCGATCAACATCACGCTGCGTCGTCGATTTACCTAACCATCAAGCATAAATGTCGATCGGTGTTCCATTTTTCACCATTGCGTAGATTTCCTCGATCTGACGGTCCGTTACGGCGATGCATCCTGCGGTCCAGTCACGCTTGTTCATCGGGTCGATCCCCTTGCGTGGCCCACCGTGAATAAAAATATCGCCACCCGGCGACTTTCCTTGGGACTCAGCAAAGGCAATATCCGCCGCGTTGGGATATGAGATGCCGATGGAGAGGTGGAAGAGGCTGTCCGGGTTGCGTCGGTCAATCACGTAGGTGCCTTCTGGCGTACGGCCGTCTCCCTCGAACTGTTTGTGACCCTGGGGCGCGAAGCCCAATCCGATGGGAAATGTACGCAAAACGCCAGCCTTCCCGTCAAGGACGAGCAACCGCTGTGCCTTGTACATGCGAAGACGGGTTACTTTGGGTCCGTTGTAGGTCCGGAACTTATCTGCACAGCCTGACAGGAAGGCAGCCAACCCACTTAGAATAAAGACCCGTCGTGGAAAATTGGTAGTCATTACTGCTTGATGCCCCTTTCGTGAGGTCTGATGTGTTTTAGGCGTTACTTAACCGCAAATGCCGGATCAATGACCGTGCGCCAGTGCTCCCTTTGCCATATTCTCGCCCACCGGTTCACCGCCCGAAGGCCCGCCCTTGATCTGATAGCCGTTCAAAAGCCGCAGTGCATTGGCGACCACCAACAGGGATACGCCCACATCCGCAGCGATGGCGCCCCACATAGAGGCCATGCCGAACGCGGTCAGCCCGACGAACAGCGCTTTGGTCGCCAACGATATACCAATATTCTGGTGGATGATCGACATGGTCCGGCGTGAATGACCAATAAGCCAGGGCACCTTGCCGATATCGTCAGTCATCAGCGCAATGTCGGCCGTCTCGATGGCCGCATCAGATCCGACAGCCCCATGGCAATGGCATAATGCGCCCGCGCCATGGCCGGTGCGTCGTTCACGCCGTCACCAATCATCGCCACCATGTCGTGGATTTCCACCAGTTCTTCGATTGCCGTCACCTTATCTTCTGGCAAAAGTTCGGCGCGCACTTCGTCGATCCCAACTTCGGCCGCGACGGCACGCGCGGTGCGTTCGTTGTCGCCCGTCAACATCACGATCGTCTCCACACCCTGCGCATACAACTTTTCAACGACCCCCTTAGCATCAGGGCGGATGCGGTCGCGCAGCTCTAGTATGCCGACCACGGCAGTCTCGTCACCCACTACAACTAAGGTGCTCCCTGCTCCTTCTATTCGATCTCTCAAATCTGTCGGAATGTGATTGCCAAACCCCTTCTCCTCAGCGAACCGATCCGAGCCGAGCCAGATTACACGCCCGTCGGCGCGCCCTTCCAGCCCGCGTCCAGGCACGGTGCGTGTATCCTCTGCAGCAGTTATGGAAACACCATCAGTTTGCGCGCGCGCGAGAATGGCCCGTGCCAGCGGGTGCGAAGACCGTGCCTCCAAACTCGCTGCCAGCGTTATGAGATCGCCCGCGGAGGCTTCGCCCAATGCGTGAACTGCTGCAACCTCGGGTTCGCCCATAGTGATCGTTCCCGTCTTATCCATCGCCAGCGCAGTGGTGCGACCTGGCGCCTCAACATAAGCGCCCCCTTGATAAGCACCCCTGCTCGCGCCGACGCGGTCAGCGCTGCCACGATCGAAACTGGTGTTGAGATGACAAGGGCACAGGGGCAGGCGATTACCAGCAGCACCAACGCATTGTAGAACCAATAGTCCCAGGCACCGCCCAGGAGGAGCGGCGGCACCAGCGCAAGGGCGACCGCCAGCGCCATCACTATGGGGGTGTAGATGCGTGCAAACTTCGCGACCCATTGCTCGACCGGGGCGCGACGGGCATGGGCATCGCCGACCATGCGAATGATTTTCGCGAGCACCGTGTCCGAGGCGGCCTTCGTAGCGCGCACCGTCAGTGTGCCCTCACCATTGATTGTGCCGGCATAAACCTCGTCGCCGAGTTCCTTCGGAACCAGTGCGCTTTCGCCAGTGATCGGGGCCTGGTCAACAGCCCCGGCCCCCTCTACGACCTCGCCATCAAGTGGGATGCGATCGCCGCCGCGCACGATGAAACGATCATCCACGGCAACTTCTGCCGCTGGAACATTCGCCTCGCTACCATCCGGCCGAATGATCCTGGCTGTCGGCGGTGCTAAATCCAGAAGGGCCGACACCGCATTGCGCGCCCGCCCCACACTCCAGCTCTCAAGGTAGAGCGACAGTGAAAAGAAAAACGCAACTGTCGCTGCCTCGAAGAATTCGCCCAGCCCGATAGCACCCGCCACGGCCACCACCATCAATAGATTCATGTCAGGGCTAATTCTGCGTGCTGAAGACCAGGCCTTTGGTGCAACGAGCCAGACGCCAAAAAGGATTGCGACGGCAAACAGCCCGGCTTCCGCGATGGGCATCGGCGCCGTGCCATGCCCTGCAAACAGACCAAGCGCACCACCCATGCCCGTTTCGACGATATGGTAGAGAAATCCTGCCGCCCAAAACCCGCCGCTCAGCGTGGTAAAACGCTTTTGACGTGCCAAATGCGCTGCCTGATTTTCGGCCGCGTTGTCGGCATCCCACGGTTTCGCGCTCATCCCCGTGCTCGCGACCAACTCAGCGACCTCATCATCTGAAATCTTATCCGCAGTATCCAGAATCGTCATTCGTCCATTAATGACATCAAACGCCAGATGCTCTGTCCCGCCAACTGTTGGACCGACAGCCCTATTCAGGATCGCCACCTCTTCGGCACAATCCAGACCAGAGACCTGGAAACTTCGTCCGGTCGCGGGGATGGGTTGTGCTGGTTCCGTGTCGGCTCCAGCACCGCAGCACGTACCACCTTCTCCATGAGAGTGGGAAACTCCTTTCGGATGCTCTTGATAATCACTGTGCTCGCGATCGCGGTCAGATTTGTGTTTGTGGTCGCGGCGGTGGTCATGGATAGACATAGATTGACCCTAGGATTAGATTGATTCAACTCTGACATAGCCCCTACAGTTACTAGAGGTTCAATAGAAAAATTGCGTTTCTTTTTATGAACTCTTTTGAAGATGCCGCGCTCCGACCGCCCCAGGGTGGTTCTTGTGGACCTGTGCCCGGTATGCAAGATTGTTGGTGAAAACCAAAGTAGGACAGGTCAGAGGACTGAATGCAAACACGACATATGATGATTGGAGCGGCCCTGCTGCTCGCAAGCGGATGTGCCGCACCAATGGCTAACTCCCGCGCGCCGGTAGACGCGGTTGGAAACCTTCCCGAACAAATCGTTAACCTAGCTGCACCTGGTCAGGACCTCACAACAGCTCGGCTTCGTTCCGAGGATGGGTGCTACTGGTATGAGCACAGCGGTCCAGTAGAAACGACACTGGTGCCGCTCCGCTCAATAGGTGGCAACCCGATCTGCACCACGCGCTCGGCGTGACTAATTGACCAGTGCAGACGGGTTGGGCGTAGATCACGTTCGCGGGTCACGCTTTCTTCTGCCGAATACAGGAACGCCGTCGAACCAGTTTTGACGTTCGGGTATAGATGGTTGATATGTGCCATGACCATGCGGACACACCCCGAACTCGCGCGCCCGCCGATGCTTCTTGGTTCGGGCGTCCCGTGAATGCGAAGATAGGTGTCTCGGTTGCCTTCAAAAAGGTAAAGCGCCCGCGAGCCAAGAGGGTTTTCTGGGCCAGGGTCAACACCGTCGGCAACCGGGCCATAGAGCTCGGGATCGCGTGCGATCATGTTTTGGGTCGGCGTCCAGTTTGGCCATTCCACTTTTCGCTGGATCGTATACGTGCCGGGCTCGTACAGGTTACCACGGGCGATCGCCACACCGTAACGCATCGCAGTTCCCCCTTCTTCGATGTGATAGATGTAGCGCGCTACGGCATCAACGTGGACGTCTCCCGGAACAAGCCCGTCCTTAGCGTCCACCCGCTGGGGCAAAAAGCGCGGGTGCAGGCCCCACGGGTTTGACGTAGTTGGATCAAAAGCGGGAGGTGTGACCTGCGCGTCCCAGGCGGCCTTCTCCTCCTTGGTGGGCCGGGTGGCTGCCAGTAGCGGGCCAGCGATTGGAGTAGAAAACAGCGCACCGCTGGTTTGGAGAAAATGTCGTCTTGTCAGCATCATTCTTATTCCTTCAACGTTAGGTAGGCAAACTAAGCTCAAACAAAACCGCTCTGCCGTTCATTAAGGAAAGCCTGAAGCAGTATGGCCTGTTTGAATCGAATGCCGTTCTTCGCCTGCGGTCCTAACTCCTAAAGCTACTATAGGTTCAAGAAAAATATTGAGGTCGAACCGGGGCTTTCGTGTTCTTACTTAGACAAGAACAGACCAGTCCGCCAGCAATTCGGTCGTGGCCCGTCACCGCAGGACTATCCGATATTCTGGGTGCGGGGCCGATGTTCGCCATTGGTTGAAAAAACCTTCGCGGTAACATCTCGACTGTGTCTCACGTCGAAAGAACTACATCTAAAGAACGACCAAACCGGAGCGATGTAACGACCTGGCCGAAGGCCGCGACATCTTGAATCACGTCTCGCGATAGTTGTCACAAGCCTCAACCCCTTCTGCGACGACATCAAGAAGAGCATCTACATCGCTCAATAGCGTTATGATACGTGAATTGCTGATACGGTAGCGAACAAACCGTCCATCTCGATCGCTGGCGACAAGCCCGCACTCCAGCAGGCATCGCAAATGATTGGAGATATTGGGCTGAGTTAGTCCCGTGTGCGCGACGAGCTCCTGAACGACGAACGGACTTTTTGCCAAGGCGTCCAAAATCGTCAAACGACTGGTATCTGCGAAGCCGCGAAGCAATTTCGCGCGCTGTTCAATAGTGGTGGTCTTGTTGTCCATAACGATTTGCGCCATATCATTTCTCGCTGATATATGGAATCTTCTATCCACTTTAGCAGGAAAGCCGCGATCATGGCCAACACAGACAACGAGATAGCAGATGCGCCATTGTTTCGATACCGGGTTTCCGGCATGGATTGCGCGAAGGATGCTGCACAGATCGAGCGGGCGGCACAGTCGGCCGGGGTAGCGCCCGGCGATGTGAAAGTGTCGGCCGCAACCCACATCATGACACTGGCTGCACCCGAAGGGCGCCTGCCGGACATCGAAAAGGCCGTTGCGGTGACTGGTTACAGCTTCGACCGGATCGAGGACAATGCAGACATTCCGCCAAATCCGGCCCATCAGGACCCGGCCTACCGCCGTGCCCTCTGGATCGTCGTGATCCTGAACGTGGGATACGGGGTCCTCGAAATGATCGGCGGTTTCATTTCCGGATCGCAGGCCGTGAAGGCCGATGCGCTCGATTTCATCGGCGATGGCGCGATCACCTTCCTCGGCCTGCTGGCCATCGGCTGGAGCCTCGCTTGGCGGGCACGGTCGGCTCTGATCCAAGGCATCTTCCTCGGGCTCCTCGGTCTTGGCGTCCTCGGCACAACCATCGTTCGGGTCTTCGAACAGACGACGCCGGATGCAGGTCTCATGGGCCTGCTCGGTATGATCGCCCTTGTCGTGAACGTCGTCTCCGTTCTGCCGCTGCTGCGATTCCGCAAGGGCGACGCGAACATGCGGGCTGTCTGGCTGTTCTCGCGCAACGACGCTATCGGCAATGCGGCGGTCGTCATCGCCGCCGGTCTCGTGGCGTGGCTGGGCAGCGCGTGGCCCGACCTTATCGTCGCCTTCGGTATCGCCGGACTGTTCCTGCACTCCGCTTGGGCCATCATCCGCGACGCGCGGGGCGATCTGAAGGCGACGGCATGAACGGTCGCGTTCTCGGTGGGCTCTGCGCAATCGCAGCGCTCGGTCTCGATCAGGGCACCAAGGCGCTCGCCCTGACCACACCGGCGCTCGAGAGCGGGGTCGAGGTTTTACCCTTTCTTAACCTCGTGCGGGTTCTGAACGATGGGGTCAGCTTCGGTATGCTCGGCGGGTTCGTACCGTGGTGGGGTCTCATCGCGCTTGCTGGCGTGATCGTGGCATGGCTATTGATCTGGTTATGGCGCGCGCCGGACAGGCTGACAGCTGCCGCTCTCGGTCTGATCATCGGCGGCGCACTCGGCAATATTCTTGACCGCGTACGCTATCAGGCCGTTCCTGACTTTCTCGACTTCCATTACGGATCATACCACTGGCCGTCCTTCAATCTCGCGGACGTAACGATTTTCTGCGGTGCGGCCCTGCTGTTCTGGGACAGCTTCCGCTCTGCGAAGGACAAGCCTGGTCAGAGTGAACGCAAGGAAAACACAACGGGGGTGTAACCCATGTTCGGCATACCATCTGCGAAAGGCTTTGACAGCACACTGGCCCTGCTGCGCAACCCATATGGGTTCATCTCGGAGACCTGCCGCGCACTCGACACAGACCTGTTCGAAACCCGCATCCTCCTTCAAGAGACGATCTGCATGACCGGCGCGGCGGCAGCGAAAGTTTTCTATTCCGAGGATAAACTGATCCGCGCGGGCTCGATGCCGGGCCGCATACAGAAGACCCTGCTGGGCGAAGGCGGCGTTCAGGGATTGGACGGCGCTGCCCACCAGCACCGCAAGAAGATGTTCATGTCACTCATGGGGACCGAGCGGATCGCCGCGCTTCAGGGCACGTCGCTTCACATGTTGGACAAATATGCGCCGGACTGGGAGGCGAGGAACGAGGTCGTCCTCTATGACGAAGTGCGCGAAATGCTCACAAGAGCTGTTTGCGCCTGGGCCAGGGTGCCGCTTGATGAAGCTGAGGTGGCGACCCGAACGGCGCAGCTTACAGCGCTTTTTCAGGACGCCGGTGCCATTGGCCCGAAACATTGGGCCGCGCGACTGGCGCGCCACCGCCTGGAAAAATGGGCAGCACGGATGATCCAACAGGTCCGCGATGGCGAGCTTCAGCCGACGCAGGAAAGCGCCCTTCATTTCATCGCGACATGGCGCGATCTCGATGGGGAGTTGTTGACCCCCAGGGTGGCCGCCGTAGAGCTGTTGAATGTCCTGCGCCCGACCGTCGCGGTATCCGTGTTCATAGTTCAGGCGGCGCATGCTTTACATCGGCATCCCGAGTGGCGGCAAAAGCTGAAGGACGACGAGGGACAGCTCGAACCTTTCGTGCAAGAGGTCCGCCGTCTGTATCCGTTCTTTCCCGCGGTTGCGGCACGGGTGAAGAGCGATTTCGAGTGGCGCGGACATCGCTTTCCCAAAGGGTACAGGGTTCTGCTCGACCTCTACGGCACGAATACCGACGCTCGTTCGTGGGACGCGCCGCAAGAGTTCCGGCCCGAGCGGTTTCACGATCGGGAGGTCACTCCCTACGAGTTCATTCCGCAGGGCGGTGGCGATCACCACAGGAACCACCGTTGTCCGGGCGAGTGGATCGCGATCAGCCAGATGAAGGCGTTTTGCAGTTTCTTCGTGAACGCCATCGACTACGAAGTGCCGGATCAGGATCTGGATCTGGAAACCGGAGAACTGCCGCCCATGCCCAAATCTCGGTTCATCATGCGTAACGTCAGGCCTCGGCAGTAGCTTCGCCCTCGTCCGGATCGACCGACCGCGCATCCTTCGTGGCCTCGAACGCCTCCCATGCAACGTAGGGCACGATCAGAAGCGCCGCCACCGGGTCGGCCCACCACCAGCCCATCCATTGCGTCAGACCGATCCCGGCCAACACCACGATCGTCTGATACTGGCAGATCATGGTGTCCTTGGCATTGTACTTCAGGGCGGGCGCATCGAGCCGCTTGCCGTAGCGATACTTGCCCCAGGCGAGGAACGGGTTGGCCACGAGCGAAGCACCCAGAATCGCGATACCCCACCAGTTGAAGCCCGGCGCCTTCTGCGAAATGAAGGCGGAGACCGCCTCGTAGAGGATCGCCGCGACGACGATCCAGAAGGCACAGGCAACCACGTAGAGCGCGACCTTCTTGCGGTGCAGGACCGTGCGCTTGTCGGCACCGTCCACCTCACTCTTCAAGCGCCAGATCAGAGTCGCAGCCGAGGTGGCCTCGACCGTACTGTCGAGGCCCCAACTCACCAGCGCTGCGCTGCCGGTCAGAAGTCCCACGGTGACGGATACGACGACCTCGATGATGTTGTAGACGAGGCTGGCGATCTCGACCCGGATGCCGCGCGTCAGATTGGCCTGCCGGTTATCTTGATGACTGCTCATAACATCTCATCACCGCAAAATTTTCGGCGAAAGTTCGAGGCGAGAATTGGCTACCTTGCCATCAGTTGCGCCACGGATCGAAAGCCGAGATTGTCCTGTTTCCAAGCTTCCTCAGTAGAGGCGAGCTTGTCCCTCATACATGAAAACCAAGGGCTTCGGACCTGTCGCGTAACCGGTGTTGAGCCGCTCCATGCGGAAGCCGCTTGTCTCGATCAAGTCGGCCGTCGGGCGGTCAAGATGGCAGTTCCCGGCGCAGTGTTTCCAGACAGGCGTCAGCCAGCGTTGCCAGCGCCGGATACGGGGTCCGGGCGCCAGGCCATGCTCGACGAAGCGGAAGACGCCATCCGGCTTGAGAACGCGCCGGATCTCGGCGAGAGCCTTCTCCGGTTCCGAAACGCTGCAGAGTGTCCAGGTGGCGACGACGCAATCGACGCTGCGATCTTCGAGCGGCAATGCTTCGGCCACGCCCTCGATCATCTCGGCCGCGGGCATCAGTCCATGGGAGGTTTGCGCGGCCCGAGAGAGGAGTTCGGGCGACGGATCAATACCGATGATCTGGCGCACGGCCTCGGGGTAGAGCGCAATGTTCAGGCCCGAGCCGATTCCGATCTCCAGCACACGCCCATGCAGGCCGGAGATGGCGCGGCGCCGGTAGGGAAGAAGTTGATCCTGGCCCATCGCCAGATGCGTCAGCCGAGGGAGGATATGTTTCTCGTACAGTCGCATCTGTTCACCCGATCCGCGCAAGGACAGGGAAGGTGTCCAGCAGCCAGTAGGCCAGTGCGCTCAACCGCCCGGTCATCATCGCCAGGCCCATCAGGATCATGACGCCGCCCGCAGCCTGATGCAGGCGGCGACCCCAACGACCGATGCCGCGCAGCCTGCCGGCAATACTGTCGGTGAACCCCGCGACGACCAGAAACGGGATCCCAAGGCCGGCCGAGTAGACGGCAAGCAATGCGACGCCCTCGCCAATCGTCGCGCTTGTCGCGCTGGCGGTTAGGATGGCACCGAGGATCGGCCCGATGCACGGTGTCCAGCCGAAACCGAAGGCGAGTCCGAGCACGTAGGAGGCGACCGGTTGCCCGCCCGGCAGGTCGAGATGGAAACGCAGGTCGCGCTCCATGGCCGACAGGCGCGCTGCCCCGATCATGAACAGACCGAACAGGATCACGATCGCGCCGCCGACGAGGTTGAGTTCGTAGCGCCACTGCAGCAGCGTCTGACCGAGCGCGGTGGCAGAGGCCCCAAGCGCGATGAATATCGTGGAGAAGCCAAGGACGAAACAGAAGCTGAGCCAGACGGCCCGCCCCTTCGAAGGCGCTGCACTGCCGGTGACCGTACGTCCGGCAACGTAGGATACGTAGCCGGGCACGAGCGGCAGCACGCAGGGCGACAGAAAGGAAACGGCACCGGCCAGCAATGCCGCCATTAGTCCAAGAACGGAAAGTTCAATCAAATCCACATCTCCAAACTGATCGGTAGACCGCCACCACGTGTGCGCACGGAGCGGAACGGCTGGCGCGGTCGTCGTGCTTTTCCATGTCCTATTGCTTACGTTCGTCAATAAGAGCGCTTATCTGCGCAACGGCTTCGGGGCTGTTCCATTCGGCCGGGCCTGCGAGGCGCCCCCGCTCGCGCCCAATGCGGTCGATCAGAATCGTTGTCGGCAGACCCACCACGGCCAAGGCCAGCATCGCGCGCGTATCCTCCGCGATATAGAGATCGAGGTTGCGAATGCCGGTCTCTCGGTAGAAGCGGCGCACAGGTTCGAGACCGGCCCGATCGATCGACAGCGGCAGAACATGAAAATCCGATCCGCCGAGGCGCGCTTGCAGCGCGTCGAGCGTCGGCATCTCCTCGCGACAAGGCGGGCACCAAGTCGCCCAAATGTTCAGAAGCACGACACGTCCCTCGAAGTCCGCCAGCGTCAGATCCCGTCCATCTCCATCCACGAAAGGCGGCGACAGGAGATCACGCGGAGTCCCGTGATTAGGGATCGGTGGTCGGGCGGAGGCAGGGCTTGCCGCAAGCGCCAAGACTCCGGCAAGGACGTCACGTCGCCTCACGGGTCGCTCTCAGCCTGCAACCGGCGCACGACCGGCAGAATGTCCTCCTCAAGCGAGGCCTGATCAAAGGGGCCGACATGCTTGTATGCAATGCGCCCCTCGGCGTCGATTATGTATGTTTCCGGCACTCCATAGACGCCCCAGTCTATCGCAACGCGGCCTGATCGGTCCGCGCCGATGCGGGTGAAGGGATCGCCGAGCTCTTCGAGGAAACCCAGCGTCTCCTCGGCATCGTCCTTGTAGTTGATACCGTAGATCGGAACGGTGCCCGCTTCGGCAAGATCGACGAGAAGCGGGTTCTCCGTGCGGCAGGGGACGCACCACGACGCCCAGACGTTGACGAGAGAAACCTGGTCTTGCAGGTTCGCCGAGCCTAGGCCGTCCTGCCGCCCTTCGATGGGCGGGAGCGCGAATTCCGGGATTGGTCTTCCGATCAGCGTCGAGGGCAACCGGTCGTCGTTGTTCCAGAGGCCCCAGTAGAAGACTACGCCCAGCAACCCAAACAGAAGAATAGGCAAAATCATGAGCGGCCGTCCGCTCCGGCGCCGCTTTTCTTGGTTATCCTTCGAACTCATAGCCTGCCATCAATGCTTGGAAGGAATAAGGTATCAGCAACCGCTGATATGAAGCAAACCGTCGCCGATCACAATGCCGAACGATGGGGGAGGCTTGGCCGCGGCTTCGCAGACCCGAGCCATACTTACTGTTTAGATTCGTAAGAAATCAGTGAAAGGTCGGTATCTGAAGAGGCCGTTGAATTCAGACCTCTGAACGGCCCCTTCGTCCGCTCTCCGGACATGCGCACCGAAAGCAGCGAAAAGCCGGTATTTGAGCAACTCAGCACGCTCAAATTCTCGCAGCATGATGGCAAAGCTGTCTTTGCCAGCGCTAGTAGTTCACCTGTTCGAAGTCGTAGTTGCCATCATAGTCACGCCAATCGACGAAGACAGATCGGTGATAGATACCCGGGCAATTCTGGCCCCAACGTTCAAGTCCCACATGGGCCTCAGGCAGGGCAGTTATAGAAGATCGCTGCCATGAGAAATCGCCTTGGGTTCCATAAGTGCCGAGGACTACAGTGGCGTAGCGTTCGCAGTCTCCTTCGCTTCCTGCTTCGTATTGCCGCGCGTAACGAACATCAAAGACACGGATGGATCGTACGAAATTGAACTCAGGTCCGCTGATATCGATGTCCGCCCGATCTTGAACGAGCCGGAGGGCCTGGTCGGCGGGAACGAATTTGTCTCTTGGCAAGGATTGGAGCGGTCGATGGCTGTCGGGCCGGTACAAGGCTTCAAAGATACGGCCAGCGTTGTTTGGTGGCCGATCGCCCTCATAGGAGGCGCCCATGGGACAGCGCCAGATTTGCAGCGGCGGTTCCACTGGCCAAGGCGTGATACGCCTGATGAATTCGGCGCGAGCTCGGGCGCAAGGGACGGAAGCGGGCCAGCCGCCAGACAGACACAAGAGGATCGCGCAGTCGATCGGGTATGTCTGCGCTCGGGCGGACATTGGTAGCGAAAGACCAGTCACGGTGAAAGCGACTGCAACCGAGGGGAGGAGCTTCTTGATCAGATAGTGCATGCTGCGGAACCTCCGTGAGAGGAGTCCAGCATATATACGATAATATACTATCGCAATGTGAGCGATACCTGAACTGCGACTCATGTTGGGATCAGGGTAGGGGCGTCATCGCATTTCCTCCAACATCTTTTCGCGGAAGACCTCAGCTGGCGTTTTCCATCCAAGGCACTTGCGCGGCGTATTGTTGAGGCGATCACAGATCACCTTCATATCGTGATCTGTGCATTGCCGGATATCGCGTTTGCGGGGCAACCACCTTCGAAGGCGTCGGTTAGTGTTCTCGACTGTGCCTTTCTGCCAGGGGCTGGAGGGGTCGCAGAACCACGTCTGGGTTCCGATCTCGGCTTGCAGGTGGGGCCAACTGACAAACTCGGTTCCGCGGTCAAAAGTGTTGGACCGACGGGCGACGAGGGGAGGTCTTTGATGGCGCTCATGATCTTGGCCATGACCGGCTTGGTGCGCTTGTTCGGGTTTTTCAGGA
Source organism: Sulfitobacter faviae (assembly GCF_029870955.1). Taxonomy (NCBI): domain Bacteria; kingdom Pseudomonadati; phylum Pseudomonadota; class Alphaproteobacteria; order Rhodobacterales; family Roseobacteraceae; genus Sulfitobacter; species Sulfitobacter faviae. The sequence goes on from NZ_PGFQ01000005.1 coordinate 17,014, forward strand.
TCACAGTGAAGCGGCTGACGCGCTCAACCAGTGAGGTAACGTTGGACTGGCCAAGCTTTTGTTTAAACAGCATCAAATCAGCTTCCCAATGACCGAACTGACGGCGATGAGCGACATCATCGGGTCGGAACAGAATGCTGACATCGCGGTGGAATTTGGGTTCTCTGCGCCTTCTGGTGCGACGTGGTCTGCGGGCGACACGGTGGGTCGGTAGATACCACCACAGGTCTTCGCGCTGACCTTCCTTGGAGTAGATGTAACGATAGATGGTTTCCTGACAGACCCTGAGAGGAGCGCGTTCGTGAATCATACGGTTACTGATCTGCTCTGGTGTCCAGCCGTTCTTGATACGCTCGATCACGCACTTGCGAAGCTCAGGATGTTTGATCAGTTTGCGCTCTCGAGCACGACGTTCCGCTTGCATCAGGTGAGCAGCGGCACCGTAATAGCCATCGCAACCCGGCATGCTTTCGTCCGAAAAATGGTTGCGCTTTAGCTCGCGAAATATCGTTGATCTGCAGCGCTTCAGAACGCGCGCCATCTCATCAACTGGGACCTTAGCGTGTCTCCAGCGTTCTATCTTGCGTCGTTCTGTGATACTCAGTTGGTCGTAAACGGCTCCCATACCGATTCCTCTCATTAGATAAACTACTGTTTTCTAACAAGAGTCGCGCTTGAGGGTAGCGCGCGCCAATGGTGTCTCAAGGGTCGTTGCGACAGTTTCCGCTATCTCAGTTTCCTCAACTCTTCCCTGAACGCTTCCGTCGGTGTGCGCCAACCAAGGCACTTTCTTGGCGTGCCGTTGAGGCGGTCACAAATCGCCTTCATATTGCGATTTGAGAGCGCCGCGAGCTGGGTGTCACGGGGAAGATATCGCCGTGCGCGTTTGTTGAGGTTCTCGACCGAGCCTTTTTGCCAGGGTGCTTGTGGGTCACAAAACCAGCTGTCAGTGCCGATGCCCGACTTGAGCTTTCTCCACTCCCGGAATTCGAAACCACGGTCAAAGGTGATCGATTTGCGGGCCGGCTGGGGTAGGGGTTCCATCACATCCATCAGCTTGCGCATGAAGTGGGTCGAACTGCGGTCGTTGTTGCGAAACAGGACGGCGAACCTGGTCTTGCGTTCGACGAGCGAAGCCACGTTCATCTTGCCATTGGCACGTTCAAAGATCATCAGATCGCCTTCCCAGTCACCGAACGCCTCGCGTGTCTTCACATGTTCAGGGCGCTCGTGAATGGACCGATCCAGCGGGAATACCTGGTCTCGGGGGCGTCTGGCATACCGGGACCGTCGTTTCTTGCGACGACTTGGAAGGTATCTGGCTAATTCTTCGGATTGTCCCTCAGCGCTGTAAACATGGGCGTAGATCGTCTCATGGCTGACGCGAATGGCATGTCCTTCGAATGTAAGCCGACCGGCAATCTGCTCGGGCGACCAGCCTTCTTTCAACTGAGTGATAACAGCCTTCCGAAGCTTAGGGAGACGGATCAATTTCCGCCGCCGCGCACGTCGAGCTTCTGCCTTCCGCTGTGCAATCACACAATAGTAGCCACTGAGATTTGGCATTTCGCCATCAATGTAAAAATTCCGCTTTATGTCGCGATAGACTGTTGAGCGGTGTCTCCCAAGCTCAGCGGCTATTTTGTTGATCGAGAATTTTGCTCTGAGCATGTCCTCGATGATGCGTCTTTCACGCAAATCCAGCTCTGTATGTGCCATGTCTGTTCTCCTTGCTTTTTCAGCAAGATACCGGAGGTGTCGCAACCCAGTTTAGAATGTGCCCAACACTAAGTATAAATACGCATAATGAAGTTTATGTTAAAAAATCTTCCAGTACATTCTCGGAAAATTGAGAGTCAGTCTTATATTGAAGGATAGCCTGGCAGACTGGATGTTGGGCAAGTAATCTTGGCTCAAATCGGCTAAGTTTCGCGGCAGCAGGTAACAATTGCGTGGACCACTACATCATCGAGTTGATCATTTTGCTGCCACTTCGATCTTTTCAAACGCACCTTCGGCCTGCCAACGCTGCGCGATTTCGCCCAAGGCTTCGAGTACCTGGCGCAGATCGTCGCCGCGTTCTGTCATACCATAGGTGACAGCGGGCGGGATCGTTTGCGTCTGGTCGCGCCAGATTACCCCGGCCGCCTGAAGCATTCGCAACCGTTCCGTCAGCATACGGGTCGAAATTCCCGGCACTGCCCGTTTCAGTGCCCCGAAACGTTGCGGCCCTCCGTCGCTTAGAACCCAGAGAATATAGGTTGTCCACGGCCCCATCAGCAGGCGCAGAATGGAGTCCATGGGACACGCGGGCGGTGTTTTCTGTTTCATCTTGAGGCTCTCCAAGAGTGGTTACTTTTCAGTGCCTACTTTTCAATATGAACTAGGACGCTTTATAATACTAGGAAGAAAAGCAAAACCTGGCAAGCCTGAGCAATTCGGAAGAATGCCCGGGCAATTTGTACAAAATAGGGGACGTCCAAATGAGCAGAAAATCTGCAAAAATCTCCTACTGGGTGGCAACCGGGCTGGTTTCGTTGGTCTATCTGGGAGGGGCGACATTCTACATCACCGCGCATGACATGGTTGCCGGAATGTATGAGGGCATCTTGAAATTTCCAACCTACATAATTTGGCCATTAGCCATCCTGAAAATCGTGGCGGTCGTGGTGCTCCTCTGGCGTCCGTCAACGTTTTTGTCCGATTTCGCCTATGCGGCGATGTTCTGGCACCTGTTGCTGGCCGCCTCGGCGCATTTGGCTGCGGGCGATCTGGGTTGGCCACCGGCCATTGTCGCCTGGCTTGCGCTGATCGTGTCGTTCCTGACGCAAAACCGAGTGCGCGAAAATAAATCGCCCTACGGAAATCTGCTGAACAGCGCGGCATAATCGGCCCTCGGGGCAACCAAACACGGGTTGGGTCGTCAGGCCTCGCCCGCGATAAAGACGAAAGGATGCAGTACATGACCCGAATGCCGACGATGTTTCTTCCACACGGAGGAGGCCCGTGTTTCTTCATGGACTGGGATCCGCCGGAAACCTGGGATCGGCACCGCGCGTTTCTGGCGCGTGTACCGGATACATTGCCAGAAACCCCCAAGGCGTTGCTGGTGATTTCCGGCCATTGGGAAGAGCCACAATTCACTGTGCAAAAGAACAAAGCCCCGCCGCTCCTGTTCGATTACAATGGGTTTCCTCCGCATACGTATGAACTGACTTGGCCCGCGCCCGGCGATCCTGCGCTGTCGGACAGGGTAAAGGCGCTGCTCGAAGGGGCCGGGTTCCCCTGCTCCGTCGATGAGGCGCGCGGGTATGATCACGGCGTGTTCATTCCGCTGAAGGTGGTCTTTCCGCAGGCAGACATTCCTTGTGTGCAGCTCAGCCTGCGCAGCGACCTTGACCCGGCTGCGCATATTGCGGTCGGGCGGGCACTGGCGCCGTTGCGCGACGAAGGTGTTCTGATTATCGGTTCGGGCAACACCTATCACAACATGCAAAAGATGATGCAGGCGATGCGGGGTGGCGCTGCGGGTGCCGTGAACGGGCAGGAATTTGACCGCTGGCTAAGCGATGCCGTGACCCGCCCCGATCCTGCAGAGCGTGATCGGATGCTGGCACAGTGGGACGCCGCCCCCGGTGCCCGCGAGGCAAACCCGCGCGAGGAACATCTGCTTCCGCTGCATGTGGTCGCGGGGGCGGCCCTTGCCGACAAAGGCGTGAAAACGCTGGAGGATCACGTGCTCGGCGCCGTCGAAAGCGCGTTCACCTTCGGCTGAATCCCATCCAACGTTTGAACATCCAAATCCAACCCCAAAAAATCTAGGAAAACCCAATGACGAACATTCAAGACGGTCCTTTCATCGTCACCGGTGCATCCGGCCAGCTTGGCCGACAGGTTATCGACAATCTGCTTGCGGCCGGGGCCAGCCCGATCATCGCCGTTTCCCGTTCGCCGGAAAAGCTGGCTGAACTGGCTGACAAAGGTGTCGAGGCCCGCAAGGGTGATTTCAACGACCCTGCGTCGCTGACGGCGGCTTTTTCAGGTGGCAAGCGTCTGCTCATCATCTCGACCGACGATCTGGAACCAGGCAAGCGGTTGGTAGCGCATAAAAACGCCGTCGCCGCCGCGACGAAAGAAGGTATCACGCATATCGTCTATACATCGCTGACGAACCCGGTTGAGGAAAGCCCGATCACGTTCTCCAAGGATCACAGCGACACCGAGGCGTTGATCAAGGAAACCGGTGCCAACTATACCATCCTGCGCAACAACCTTTACACCGATCTGGTACTGATGGGTGGTGGTCAAAGCATCGGCATGGGGCAACATTTTGCCGCTGCTGGCGAGGGAAAAACCGGATATGTCACCCGCTCCGACTGCGCCCGCGCCGCCGCGGCGGCCCTGATGCAGGAAACCGGTTCAAGTGTTCTGGACATTACCGGACCGGAGGCAGTTTCCCAAGGTGACATCGCGGCCATCCTGTCGGAACTATCGAGCAAGGACATTCCCTATATCCCGATCTCAACCGACGAACTGGTCCAGGGCATGATCGGCGCCGGTTTGCCCGAGCACATGGCAAAGGTCTTTGCGTCCTTCGACGAGGCGATGGCGAAGGATTATCTGAGCGTTGCAACGGACGATCTGGAAAGCCTGACCGGGCAAGCGGGGCAGTCGGTGCGTGATTTCCTGATTGCCAACAAGCCTGCCCTGCTGACCCCACAGGCGCAATGAGGAAAGCACGATGAAACTTTACAACGCCAATTTCTCGCCAAACGCCCTTCGCGTGCGCGCGGTCGCCCTGGAACTGGGGATCGATCTTGAAATCATCGAGGTCGATCTCCAGGGCGGCGACAACCGAAGCGCGGAATTCCTGTCGATGAACCCCAACGGCAAGGTGCCTGTGCTTGTGGACGACGATTTCGTGATCTGGGAATCGCGTGCCATCAATTCCTATCTTGCCAGCAAGAAACCCAAGCGCGGTCTTCACCCGGATGATCCGAAGTCCCGCGCAACGGTGGACCAGTGGTTATACTGGCAGACAATTCACCTTGGGCCAGCGATGCAAAAGCTGTCGTTCGAGCGGTTTCTGAAAGCGAAGTTCGGCATGGGTGATCCGGACCAAGGCGTCATCGAGGCGGAACTGAAAAACGTAGATCAATTTCTGGCGGTGCTGGAAATCGGCCTTGCCGGCAAGGACTGGATCGCGGGCGATCTGAGCGTCGCGGATTTCGCACTGGCCTCGACATTCATGTACCGTGCGCAGTCTGACATATCGCTTGACGATCTGCCAAATGTCGCGGCCTGGATCGAACGGCTGGAGGCGCGCCAGTCGTGGAAAGATGCGTTTGCACCCGTTCGGGAATTGCTTGGCCTGTAGAAATTGCAGAAGTGCTTTCGGGGGCGAGCCAGTCGCCCCGCCACAGTGAAGGACATATCGTGCAAATCGTGCCATACACGCGCGCGGGGACGGCGGCAGGACGGGATTGCCATTCTAATGGCGATCGGGATGCTTAACCCCGAGCCTTTGAACGAAGCGATCGAAATCTCACTGATTGAGGCCGATCCGGATCAGCGCGGAGCTTTGGGATATAACCGAACGAAACAGAAAGGCAGGAAATGTTTGAACTGACACCCCGCATCGGTCCAAGACCAGAAACCACCGACTGCGCGCCGCATGAGCAGGTAAGCCAGAACCCCGACGCAAGTACCTATCAAAAGCTCAAGGAACGGGCCTTTGACTTTCCTTTCGTGGAGCGCCGCCCCAGTATCATCTCTGTTCCCGGTGCCGAGGCTCTTTGGCTGGCACACGATCACGCGCACGGTTGTCAGGAATCCTTTATGGTGGGAAACGAGTTCGCGCATGTGCATCCGCAATATGATGGTTCGATGCATCTGATGCTCCCGCTCGAATGCACCCGCGAGCTCTTCGCCAAAGGCTGGGGCGAGCCACACCCGATGGCGGCTACTGGCATGATCCCGGCGACCGCCGTCATGGTGTTTGCGCCGCGTAATTTGCAAGAGATCGAAACAGCTTTGCAAATTCTTGCCGTATCTTATGATTTTGCGTCTGGAAAACTCTCGAATCCCGCCCCGATCCTGTTGTGAAAATGAGTGAACGGAATGTGTCGCGACACAACGGTATTTCCCGGCCTTCGTCCGACTTCCAGTCGAGGCCCAGCGTCTTTTTGTTGCGGCCCAGCGTTTTCCACCAGACACCCACTCCGTCCTCGGCCTTGGGTCCAAGGTCACGCATCATGTCGGTTCGGTTCGGTGCCTCGATCTTGATGACATCGGCACCGAAGTCGGAAAGCAACGCAGCCGAAAGCGGCCCCGCAATCACATGACCGAGTTCGATGATTTTCAGGTGATTAAGTGGTCCAGTCATACGCTTTCATCGCTGATAACCTAACACATGTTAGATTATCAGCGATGAGGAAATCAATCCTAAACACGCGATACTGGAAATCGGACCGCTGCGTTCAGGCACTCCGCATCCATCCACGTGTCAAAGCAAGAACGCGCGCGCGCCAAAGGACTGCGCGCGCCAACGGAACCTACAATTGTCAGGCCAATCCTTGACGCGAAAATGGTAACTCGCGAACTGTCTTGCCGGTTGCCCTGCGGACTGCATTCGCCACGGCGGGACCAATTGGCGGTGTACCGGGCTCGCCTATGCCTGTCGGCGCCTCGGTTGATTGGACGATGTGAACGTCCACCCGTGGCATGTCGGCGATCCGAAGCGGCATGTAGTCGTAGAAATTCGACTGGTCCACCTCGCCTGCAGTCATCGTGATCTCTTCACGCAGGATCGCCGAGAGGCCGTAGCCCAGGCCACCTTCAATCTGCGCCTCGATGTTCGAGGGGTTTATCGGGACACCGCAATCGACACCACAGGTCACACGCTCGACCTTGACGGTGCCATCCTCGCGGATCCTAACATCCGCGATTTCGGCGACGTAGGAACCGAAGCTTTTGTGCACCGCGATGCCCCGTGTCAGGCCGGCCGGTATCGTACCGGCCTTTACGGCTGCCAGTTCCAGCACGCCACGCGCGCGCGGATCGGTGAGGTAGCGCAGACGGAATTCCACCGGATCGGCACCCGCCGCCTCCGCCAACTCATCCATGATCGTCTCGACGACATAAGCCGTGTGCGTATGCCCGACCGACCGCCACCAGAGCACGGGAACACCGACAAGCGGATGATGAACATCGACCGACCAGCCCGGAATGGTGTATGCCGAGTGCTGCCCAAGGCCCTCAACAGAAGACGCATCGACGCCGTTGTTCACCATGAACTGTTCGAACGCGGTTCCGATGGCGATACCCTGCCCCACCACGCGCTGTTTCCACGAAGTGATATTGCCCTCTGCATCAAGACCGGCACGCACACGGTGCATGTGCATCGGGCGATAATATCCGCCGCGCACATCGTCCTCGCGGGTCCAGACCAGCTTGATCGGGCGCGCCTGCCCATGGGTTTGCAGCCACGCTTGCGCAATCATCGCCGCCTCGGCCACATAGTGGCTGTCATAGATCGCGCGGCGCCCGAATGAGCCACCGCCCCAAAGGGTCTCGATTTTCACTGAACCGGGATCAATGCCAAGGACCTGAGCACCGATGTTCTGGTCCAGGGTCTGGATCTGCGATCCGGTCCAAAACGCCGCCTCGGTCCCGTCGAACAGAACGGTGACGTCTATCGGCTCCATCGGGGTATGCGCGAGATACGGGAAGAAGTAATCGGCTTCGACCACCTTCGCCTCTTCGGCCTCCGAGACTGCGGCGCTATGGAATGCGATGCCATCTTCATCCAGCAATGCGGTGTACTCTGCCCGCAAATCCTCTGTGCCCCGATTTTCAGCGTTCGAGAAATCCCATTCGGCAGCCAGAGCGTTACGCGCCTGAATGGCCTGCCACGTGGATTCAGCGATGACTGTGGCCCGATCCGGCAGGCGGATCACGTCGATCACGCCGGGCATTGCCCGCGCCTCGGCTTCATTCAGTCCGACCAACACGCCACCAAAGCGCGGGCTGCGGAGGCTAACAGCGTACATCAGCCCGTCCATCGCGACATCCATGCCGAACATGTCGGTGGCACCTTGGGTCTTGGGCGCAACATCCACCCGCGGAAAGGACTTGCCGATATACACCCACTGGTCGGGCGTTTTCAGCGTCACGCTGTCTGGCACGCCCTGCCTGGCAGCAGCGGTGGCCATGTCGCCCAGCGTAGCTGTGTTCGGGCCACCACTGATCTCACCTTTTGATATGGTGACGTCCGAAGGATCGACGCCCCAGGTCTCGGCTGCCGCGGCGACAAACATTGCGCGCGCCGTCGCCCCCGCCTCACGGTATTGCTGCCATGAGTTGGGCATCGCAGTCGATCCACCTGTGCCCTGCACACCCAGGAGCGTGTTGGCATAAAGACCCGTGTTGGCAGGTGCAAATTCTGTGGTGACCTGCGCCGCATCCGCATCAAGCTCGTCCGCAATCAGCGTTGCCAATCCCGTGGCGGTCCCTTGGCCCATGTCCAGATGTTTGACGATCACGACAACAGTGTTGTCAGGACGAATATGGACAAAAGGCGTGGCCAGACCGTCGGTACCAGCTTGTGCAGCTGCTGCGATCGGCTGAAGCGCACCACCCAGAATAAGGCCACCCGCAGCGCCCGCGCTCAGTTTGAGAAAGCCGCGCCGCGTTGTAACCGTTGCTGGGACGGCCTGTGAGATAATCCTGTTCAGCATGTTAACCCTCCACAATTTCGGATGCGCGATGGATCGCTTTGCGGATCCGTGCATAGGTGGCACACCGGCAAAGGTTTCCATCCATTGCCGCGTCGATGTCTTCGTCGGTCGGTTTGGGCGTGTCCCGCAACAGCGCCGCCGCCGACAGGATTTGGCCTGACTGGCAATAGCCGCATTGCGGCACCTCCAACTCGACCCACGCCGCGCGGATCGCTTCGGTGGTCTCATCCAGCGCGCCCTCGATCGTAGTCACGGTAGCGCCGTCGATGTCGCCCACATACGTCTGACAAGAGCGTACAGGCGCACCATCGACATGCACCGTACAGGCCCCGCACGAGGCAACCCCGCAGCCGAATTTGGTGCCGGTCAAGCCCAGCTCATCGCGCAGCGCCCACAACAATGGTGTATCCGGACTTGCCGCGATCTCGCGCGGCTCACCGTTCAAGGTCAGTTTGATCATCGCTCACTTCTCCATTTTTCAGCTCAAGTCCGGTGCGGTGGACGCAAAGGTCTCATCCGCGCTTATTCTGTCCCACCACTCTTGCACGCCGTCGATCGACAGGATCGCCGGGCCATCTTCGGTCATGGTCGCATAGGCGATGAGCGGCCCAAGCAGATAATCGGCAAACCCGGGTGTATCCCCGGCGAGAAACGGCGCGTCGCCCCTATTCTCCATAACAAGGCTGACCAGCTTCTTGGCCTGATCAAGGCAGGATGTGCGCATTTCTTCATCCTTTCCACCAACGAAGTCGGGAAACAGATGGTAGGCCACGAACCCGATGATCGCACCGTAGCCGTAATTGCCGATCAACGCCGCGTTCTCGTCAGCTTTCGCACAAACCTTTGCGTCGGCAGGAAACATCGAAGGCTTCGGGTCGCGCGCTTCGAGGTATCGGACGATTGCATCGGTTTCACGCAGGCGCAGTCCGTCGATATCAAGAACAGGCACCTTACCGAAAGGGTGGCGCTCAAGATGCTCTGGTTCCTGCGGCTCGCCCTCCAAGACGTTGACAGGTACCTGATCGTAAGGAACGCCCTTGCTCGCCAATACGCAGCGCACGGTGCGCACATATGTTGAACCGTCGAAACCAAAGAGAGTTGTTTTTGTCATAGTATCCTCGTTGTTTTATTTGTGAGTTTGAGAGATATCGGCGTTCAGATACCCAGCAGATAGGGTGACAAGTTCGCGCAGTCTTTCAGAGCCCTGCCTCGAAGTGTCGGATGCACACTGACGTGGCGTTGGTCGGAGCGGTCACGGTTTCGCGTCCGCAATCCGTGATCTTGCGTGTGCCTCAGGAATTCACCATCTCCGTTCTACACGAGACATGCGACACCATAAGTGCATGGCAGCTTGACGATGCAGGTCCGAAGAAATTGTTTAATGTGCACCGCATTGAATCTCATGTCGCTTTGCCGCCAACAACCTGCAAGGGAGCGCCGTCGGGTGCCCCCTTGCAGTGCCAAGTATTACATCCAGGTCGACGGGAGATAGCGATAGGCTTCACCATCCCGCAGAATACGGCCAAAACCCGGGAAGTGGATGTGGCTGCCCGCGACGAGCATCTTGTCGGCCGACACCATATCAAACACTCGGCGGCGGGATTCTGCGGCTTGAGCGGGATCAGAGTCGAAACCAAACCCGACATCCGGCAACGCCGTATGCACATCCGCCGAGTGCAGCGTGTCGGCAATCATCAGCAATTGGCGATCCCCGCCGTCTATCATTACAATAGAATGACCGGGCGAATGGCCGGGAGACAGCATCATCGACAGACCCGGAGCAGCATCGCCACCGTCGGCGATGCGGGTCACTCTTGTGCCATAGGCATTCAACACGGTTTGTGCCAGTTGGAACAGGCCTTTCGCTTCGTCGGGGGCCTGCGCCATCATCGCCTCATCGGTCCAGAAACCCGCCTCGACGTCGCCAATCGCGAGTTCGGCGTTCTGGAACACCGCGTCACCACCACGGATCAACCCGCCAAGGTGATCGGGATGCGCATGCGTCAAAACCACCAGATCAACGTCATCCGACGCGACACCGGCTGCGGCCAGAGCAGGTGTTACCCCACCAAAGCCCGGCCCGAGCAGTTCTTGCTCGCCCATACCCGCATCGATCAGGATCGTGCGGTCGTCTGACTGCAGAAGGAACGCCGACACAGGCGCGGGCAAGGCATCTGGTCCGATGCCAACCTGCTGCATGACAGGGTCAATTTCGTCGCTGCCGAAGAAAAAACCACGCCCCAAAGGTGCGATCCCGTCGAGCAGAGCGGTGATGCGGTATTGTCCGAGCGGAGCAGAATAAAGCGCCGCCTCTTGCATCGCGCTATGCCCTGCGGCCAGCGCCGGAGTTGCAGCCCCTGCGAGAGCAGCGGTTGCAGGCAATGCGGCAGCACCTTTGAGCAGGTTGCGTCGGTTGATCTTGGTCACAGTAAGTCCTTTCGTGTTGGATTAATTCGTACCCGAAGTTTATGGTCGCAAATGTGGCTTTGCCGCATTGCATTTACGACTGATGTGGATACTTAGCGTGCATGGAAAAGAAATCCAACCTCAATGATCTGGCCTGCTTTCAGGTCTACACGCTGCATCATGCGTTTGGCCGCTATTATCAGGCGGCGTTTGCAGAAAGCGGCCTGACCTATGCAAAGTACATTATCTTGAAAGCTCTGGATACGCAGGCACCGATGTCCCTTTCTGAGCTCTCGCAACATGTAGGTGTTGAACCAAACACGGTCTCGCCTCTCGCCAAAAAAATGGCGACCTATGGCGTGATCGAGCGGGTGCGCGACGCTGAAGACGAACGCCGCATTGTTTTACGTCTCACGGAATATGGCTTCCAGGTCGTGAAAGCCGCCGATCAGGTTGTGGCGCAAAATTTCGCAGATCTCGGGATCTCGGATGATGATGCCAGTCAAGCGATTGCTCTGATATCACGCCTCCGTTCGGCGGTGGAAAAAGCCAGGCCGGTTCGGTTCGATTTGCCTCAAGCGCCTCCAAGAGCGCAAGACAGCCTGCCGGATTGAGGCGCTGCAGCAGGCATGGACGCAGCGTTTTCCCGGTTGATCCCATACTAACACCAGATGGTGTCAAGGGTAAAACCTGGACGACATACCGCCCCCTTTGCAGGGTACGAAAAGGATTGAAACAGATGGAACTGAACGCTGATTTTTCTCAGAAGGTCGTTGTGGACACCGATAGTCTCGAGTGGCAACCCTCGCCCATGAAGGGCGTGGACAGAAGGATGCTCGACCGGATCGGGGACGAGGTTGCCCGCGCCACAACCATCGTGCGCTATGCGCCCGGCAGCAAATTTTCAGCGCATAGCCACGGGGGCGGCGAAGAGTTCATCGTGCTCGATGGTGTCTTTCAGGATGAACATGGCGATTATCCTGCGGGGACTTATGTGCGTAATCCGCCAACGACCTCTCATACCCCGGGATCGGATGCGGGTTGCACGATTTTCGTCAAACTCTGGCAGTTCGACACGGATGACCGCACCCAGTTTCACAAAGATATGGAAGCAGAGCTTGGCGCGCCCGAAAATGGTGTGGCGACCGCTATCCTGCACCGCGATATGCGCGAGACAGTGACGTTCTCCAGTTTGGAGGCGGGCGCGACCATGACATTGGATGCAACAGGCGGCGCCGAGGTATTGGTCATCAGCGGGACCGCAACGGTGAATGGAGAAGCCCTGAGACAAAACGCTTGGCTGCGTCTGCCTGATGGCAGTGCCTTGACAGCCACAGCTGGGGCTGAGGGCGCAACGCTTTGGATGAAAACAGGGCATCTGCCCTATGCCAAAGCGCCGCAGGTTTGACGAAAACGGGCCGAACCACTGCGCACAGGGAAATCTGAACGATGCAAACGCAGACCCTTATCATCGGTGGCGGGCTTTCAGGTCTGGCGCTCGCCGCGCGGCTATCGGCCGAGGAGCAAGATTTTCTGCTTGTCGAAGCCCGCGAAAGATGGGGCGGACGTATCCTGAGCGAGCAGTGCAATGCGGGCGCCTTTGATCTTGGCCCCTCGTGGTTCTGGCCCGGCCAACCCCGTATCGCGGCGCTGATCGATCGTCTTGGGCTCACACGGTTTGAGCAGTTTTATCAAGGCGAACTTTTGTACGAAGACGAACGTGGCCATGTCCAGCGCGGGCGCGGCTTTGCGTCGATGCAAGGCTCATGGCGGTTGCAAGGCGGTCTCGCAGCCTTCATCGACAAGCTGTTGCTTGAAATTCCGTCAGACAAACGCATCTGCGCCACGCCAATCAACGCGCTGCGAAAAAAGAGCGATGGCGTCGCCGCCCAAACGGTCGCGGGTGCGCAGATCATGGCAAAAAAGGTCGTTCTGGCCTTGCCACCGCGCATTGCAGCGCAGTTTTCCTATAAGCCTGTGCTGCCCACAGACGCCCTGACTGCGATGGAGGGTATTGCGACCTGGATGGCAGGACAGGCCAAAGTCGTTACTGTGTTTGACCGCCCTTTCTGGCGTGATAATGGCCTGTCGGGCGATGCGATGAGCAGGGTTGGCCCGATGGTTGAATGTCACGATGCCAGCCCGTCTGAGGGTGGTCCCTATGCCATCTTCGGCTTCATCGGGATCCCGCCAGATTTGAGGCGCGACACCGCGGCCCTGCGCGAGCAGGTGCGCATGCAATTGGTGCGGCTCTTTGGCCCCGAAGCACAAAATCAAAAGCGTCTATACATCAAGGACTGGGCTGTAGACCCATTCACAGCGACTTATCTTGACCAGCGGACCGTTTATGCCCACCCCGATTATGGTTTGCCGCGCGCTTTGTCCGGTCTTTGGGACAATGCGCTCATCTTTGCCGGCACCGAAGTGGCCCCCACGTTTGGCGGCTTTCTTGAAGGCGCGCTTGAGGCGGCGGATCAAGCCTACACTGCTCTCACGACAGGCTAACTGCGGTAGGCGCGCCCGTGCGCCAGCCTGACTTTAGGCGGGTGCCGCAGCACCGGACGTAGCGCTGTCTTTCTTCGGCGGTCTGATCCGGAAAAACAGCGCATACAGCACGGGCACTGCGATCAAAGTCAGAATCGAAGCGAACGCGAGGCCGCCCATAATTGTCACCGCCATTGACGCAAAAAATGCATCCGGCAGCAGCGGGATCATGCCGAAAATCGTTGTCCCGGCGGCGAGAATAACGGGTCGCAAACGGCTAACAGATCCGTCAACAACCGCCTGATAGTCCGGCACCCCGTCGGCACGCTGAAGATCGATCTCTTCAACCAGAACAATCGCGTTCTTCATCAACATCCCCGACAGTGACAGGAACCCAAGCAATGCTGTGAAAGTGAAGGGCAAGCCCGTGAACAGCAGCCCCAAGACCATGCCCGTCACTGACATCGGGACGACGAGCCACAGGATCAGGGGTTGCCGGACTTTGTTGAACATCAATATCGAAATCGTCAGCATAACAAGGAAGCCCAAGGGGAGCTGCTTGCCAAGACTTGCCTGCGCATCTCCGGCGCTTTCGAATTCGCCGCCCCACTCCATCATGTAACCCTCAGGCAGCGGAATGGCTTCGATATCCGACCGGACACTTCGGAAGGCTTCGTCCGCAGTCAGATCGCTGCGAGAACCGCCAAGCGCAGTGATTGTGCGCTCCCGGTCCCGCCTGTGAATGAGCGCCTCGACAAGGCGTGTCTCGAAACGGTCCACGAGGTTAGCCATGGGAACGTAGGACCCTGCCCCGTCGGACCACACCGACAGGTCCTGAAGGCGGTCAATGCCGTCGCGCTCACGCTCAGGGAGGCGCGCAGGCCCTCCGCCCGCCAGTCCGGTGGATAGTAATATAGAACATGGCGACCGTCGGTGATGCCGATCGGCCCGCCGAACAAGCCGAATACCGCCTCGCTCCGTCCCGGACGGGTCGGATCGGCGAGGACCTCGGCCAGGTCTGTCGCGCGCGCCTCGTCCGGTGGCTTCACGCCATGCAAACCGAGCAACGTGGGCATCAGGTCCGCCGTCTGTGTCAGTGCATCGGTTCGCTTTCCGGCTGCCTGCGGATGCCGGGGGTCGTGGATCATCAGAGGTATATGACTGACTTCCTCGTAGTAGGGCATCCGGCACTTGCCCCACCAGTCGTGCTCGGACAGCAGGAAGCCGTGATCCGTGCCGAGGATCAGCGCGGTGTCTTTCCACATTCCATGTGCGTCGAGATAGTCGAGCAAACGGCCGAAATAGTCGTCGCACATCGCGACCAAGGCGGCATAGTTTGCCCGGATCGTCTTGATGTCCTCGGGGCTGTCGAGCACACGCTCGTAGTGAGGCCAGTCGAGAATGCGACGCGTCGTTTCAACATAGGCGTTCTGGAAGCGGTCCGGTGCATGGAAGGGTTCGTGCGGATCGAAGCATTCCAGCATGAGAAGCCAATCGTCGGCCTGCCTGTTGCGGTCGAGGAAATCGAATGCGGAGGCAAAACACCTGGGTCCGGGGAAGTCCTCTTCGCTGCGAAGTTCCTCGCGGTTTATCATGGCCTGAAAGCGCTTGCTGTCTCGGGTCATCGGGTAGTGACGCTCGTCGAACTTTTCGCGAAAGCGTTCGACTGGGGGCTGAACCATCGCGACACAGGGGTCGTATTCCTGCCCGCGGATGAAATCCCAGGACGAGAAACGTGTATGAAATCCGGATCCACCATCTTCGAAGTAGTGCAGATGATCACTGACGAGATGCGTGTAGATGCCATGCGATTTCAGGCTTTGTGCGAAAGAATTGTCAAATGGTTCCAGCGGCCCCCAGCTTCTGTGGGTAAAGTTCAGCCGCCCGGTGTGCATATCCCGCCGTGCAGGCATGCAAGGCAGCGACCCGACATAATGACGGTCGAATGTCATCGCACGTTTGGCAAATCTGTCGAAATTCGGTGTCCGGACAGAGGTTCCATGGTAGGCGCCAATAGCGCTGCGATTCAGGCTGTCGAAAAGAACAAAAATCGTACGCATGTTTCCCCCTCCCGAAAGGCACAGAAACACGCACGACAGATAAAGAATAATATATACTTTCCGCTCAAAGATCAGCAGAATTTATCTATGACGGCGCCCTCAGCAATAGCAGTCCTGAGCCGAAGAACGATGCAGTTTCTCGCAATCTTCGAGACCGGCAACGTACACCGGGCAGCCGAACAGTTGGGTATTTCGCAGCCCGCGCTCAGTATGAGCCTCAAGCAATTCGAGGATGAACTCGGCGTTCCGCTCTTCCGGAGATTGCCGCGCGGAGTGGTGCCGACTGAAGCTGGCGAAATTCTTTATCGCTATGCGGCCAGTGCCCGGCATTCGGCACGCCTTGCAACAGAAGAAATAGCGGCGCTCGCCTCCGGCACAGTCAGCAAGCTCCGCTTGGGTGCCGGCGTCGCTTGGACGACGACTGTCCTGCCATCCGTGCTCAGCGATCTTCATACGCGCTACCCGGGGATGTTGATCGACGTTGTCACCGGCGTCGGGGATCAGCTTGCGGCTCTCTTCCTGGCCGGAGAAATAGACGTACTCCTGGCTGCTGGGTCGATGAGCGAGCTCGATGCGCCTGACATAAAAAGGGAGTTTGTGGTCAACCTCGCAATGCGTGCAGTGGCGGATCCAGACAATGAGCTGGCGCGGCGTGACAGAGTTGATCCGGCCGATCTCGTGACTGTCGAATGGGCCGGCTTTTACGAAGATGAAGGCTTCCTTCACCTTGTGCAACACTACATGGCCGAACGCGGACTGGGCGCACCGAAAATTGCGCTCAGAACGAATTCGGCTGCGGCTCTCACTTCGCTTGTCAAACGCACGAACCTCATCACGATCCTGATCTCTCCTTTGGCGGAGGCGGCGCAAGAATCCGGATTGGTAGAGCTTCAACTCTCGGAGAATCTCTGGGAGATGCCGGTCAATATCTACTACCGGAAAGTGGCGGCCGATCTTGGAGCCATTCGCGCTTTCTGCGAGCGGGTGCGGGAAGAGATTGTCACCATTTGAACCGGGCTCCGGATAACTTCCACCAGAGTCGAGACACAACCATTTGCGATTTTTAATTCGCCTGTATAACAGCCACAACATGCGCGATCAAAAAGATGGAGGCGGAGCGCCACAAGCTATCAATGCTTGCAGCCTGATTTAGCAACTTATGTGTCTATGTAATTGCCGTGCGAGCCTGGTCAGGCCGCTATTCCGACCGGAGACTGCCGGCGCGCGTATGTGACCTGAAACTGGAGGAAAACACGAGCAATTGCTCTCGGACCTGGGGAATAATCGCCGTGGGCCGCATCGGTGCGGCGCCGTGGTGTAACCAGACGCTGGCCGATCTATGGGCCGACATAATCAAGATCGAGCGCCCCGGGCTTTTCGGTGATGGGCCGCTCACATGAGGAATGAACAGAGTTGGCATAGGGGTCATGTAACGGCTACACACCGTATACCTGACTTCTGATCTGGCCGACACCGGGTGCGGCCGCTTTGGCCGCCCGTTTAGGTAAGATTTGAAGGGCGCGAGCTTTGAGACGAGGGCCAATTCCGCACGCGGCTTCGACCACGTGCCTCAGCAGATTTCGAAAGTGGAGAAACGTGCATGTATGATGACAATGTTGCGGGCCGACGCGGCCCGATCTCAAGACGGGGTGCGATGATCCTGCTCGGCTCCGGCGTGGTCGGCGCCTGCACCGCCTCGCCCCGCATCCCCTACCGCCCGGACGACGGGGTTTCGACCCGGCTTCTGGGTGCCGATTACCGCGTCAGGGCCGATGCCCTTGCGGAAGATTATCCCGTCGATTACGCGCCGCGGTTCCGGGACGGAAATCGGTCGCATTATCTGGCGCTGTCCGGCGGCGGTGCCGACGGTGCCTTTGGGACAGGCGTGCTGGCGGGCTGGACCGCGGCGGGAACCCGTCCGACATTCTCGGTCATCAGTGGTGTCAGCACCGGCGCGCTGATCGCGCCTTTGGCCTTTCTCGGTCCCGATCAGGATGACACCCTGCGCAATCTCTATACCAGCGGTGTGGCCGAGGGAATCGGCGGACGACCTTCGCTTCTGACGGCGCTGACGCGCGGGGCACTTTTCGACCGGCAACCGTTGCGCCGCCTTGTTGCATCTTTTGTAACACCCGACCTGCTCGCTGCCATTGCCGCCGAGCACCGTCGCGGCAGGCGCCTGTTCGTACTGACCACGGATTTGGATTCGCAGGTCGGAATCATCTGGAATATGGGCGCGATCGCGGCCAGTGGCGATCCGCGCGCGGCGACGATGTTCGAGGATGTTCTGTTAGCCTCGGCCGCGATACCCGGTGCATTCCCGCCGATCCGGATTTCAGGTCAGACCGCCGCTGGCCGACCGTTCGAGGAAATGCACGGCGACGGGGCCTTGATCTCGCATATTTTCACCCTGCCCGAGGCGGCGATGGTTTCATTCCGGGGGAACTTGCAGCAGAAGCGTCTCTGACCGACATCCATATGTTGATGAACCTCCGTCTTGAGCCCGAATTCGATCTGGTGGAAGAAAATCCCGGCGCAATCGCGGCGCGCTCGGTCTCGACCCTTCTGAAGTATCAGGCGCGGGGCCAGGTCAACGCGACCTATGATTTCGCCCGCGACGCAGATATCGGCTTCAACGTCACCTCGATCGAAACGCCGGTATCCGAGGATGTGGAGTCATTCGAGTTCGATACGACATATATGCGCCGCCTGTACGCCGAGGGTTTCTCACGGGCACGCGACGGGGCGGCCTGGTCACGGGTTCCGCCTACCCTGACGACCCGGACCATACTTGCAAGCGCGGGCTAGTGGGAGAGTACCGCAAAGTGTGGGGCAGTTGCTCGGGGCAGGCGTTGATGGCAAGTTCGGGTCATGGCCCTTACAGGAGAAATCGTTCAGTTGAAAGTCCGGCTGCTCGGGATCAGTCCCATGATCTGGCGGCGGTTGCTGGTGCCTGCATCGATGACCTTGCAGGAGCTTCACGGCGTTTTGCAAGTCGCGATGGGGTGGGAGGGTATCCATCTTTTTTCGTTCGATATTCATGCAGTGGGGTACGGGTCATTCGAATTGTCGTTGGCGGATCCCCGTGTTGCTCTCGGCAGCTTTGATCTTCGCAAAAATGACAAGGTCTCCTACGTTTATGACATGGGTGACCACTGGGAGCATGAAATCCGAGTTGAGGAGTTCGGAAAGTCTGCGCCAAAGAAATCTTACCCCATTTGCATCGGCGGATCCGGCACGTGTCCGCCCGAGGATTGTGGCGGACCGCATGGCTTTCTTGAACGTCGTGACGAGGCGGACGGCTATGACGCATGGCAGGATATGGGCCTGATGGTGGAATGGCTCGATGATGTGATGCAAACTGCGAACCCACACCAGACCGTTCGCGATGTGCTAACTGACGACATCGAGGCGGCTATGCATCGTGTCATCGCGCGCGAGCCGTATCAGACAGGCAAGTTTTCCCGGAAACTGGTCAACGAGGCATTTCGCGCCGAGCGACACCGCGAATTGATGCATCAGCAGCTTGCCTGACCTGTTCAGAAAGGACCGGTTACGTACATGTGCCCCCGATATATCCTAAAATTATATTGACGGCATATTGAACATGCCTATGGTTCTGGACACCCATTTCTTTACAGTGTGCGTCCATGTCCAGAACCTTTGCCTATACCCGGGTCTCAACCACAGAGCAGACCCCGGAAAACCAGCTTCAGGAGATCGAAGCGGCGGGTTTCAAAGTCGAGCCGCACCGTGTTGTTACGGAAACCGTATCCGGGTCCGTGGCTATTGCGCGCCGCAAAGGGTTCAGCCGGTTGCTGGACAAGATGGAACGAGGTGATGTGCTGATCGTAACCAAGCTGGACCGCCTCGGCCGGGACGCCATCGATGTCAGCACAACTGTGGCCAGGCTCGAAGATATTGGTATCCGAGTTCACTGTCTTGCCCTAGGCGGCGTCGATCTGACCAGTTCGGCGGGAAAGCTGACCATGGGTGTGATCAACGCTGTAGCCCAGTTCGAACGTGATCTCTTGATTGAGCGCACCCAATCCGGTCTGGCGCGCGCCAAAGCGCAGGGAAAACCACTCGGGCGACCGACAGCGCTGACGACAGATCAGCAAGCCCATGTGCGTGAACGGATCGCTGCTGGCGAAACCGTCTCGGCCATAGCCCGCGACATGGGCACAAGCAGGCAGACGATCATGCGCGCAAGGGATGCGCAGCCGACATAAAATAAGAGCAGGCAGGAAAACACATGGACATCGAGATCGAGGTCAAGATCACCGGGCCGGACGGCATGGCACATACGGAGAAGATTGCGACTTTCAGCAAAGGCGCCGAGACCATAGGCGAAATCGGTCTCTCAATCGCCGAAAGCAAAGACCTTTTGTTGCAGCTCCAGCAGGAGATCGTATCCGCGCAATGCGCGGCTCACTGCGCGAAACGTTCCTGTTGTCCGAGTTGCGGGAGAAAGCTGCGGTGCAAGGGGCGCGGGCGTATCCGGTATCGCACGGTCTTTGGAGATGTCACCGTCCCGAGTTCACGCTTCTACCATTGCCAATGTCACGATGGCCCGGCCAGCACCTTCAGCCCATTGACTGAACTTCTGCCGGACCATGTCGCGCCGGAGCTGCTCTGGCTGGAAACAAAATGGGCATCTTTGGTGTCATTCGGCGTGACGGCTGACGTTTTGAAGGACGTCCTGCCGATCGATGCGCGGCTCAGCCCGGACACCATCCGCAGGCACCTTGGCCGCGCCGCGACACGGATGGAAGGTGAGTTGGCCGAGGAGCGGTTCAGTTTCATCGAGACCAGCGCCGTATTGCGGGAGCAGCTTCCCAATCCGGAAGGACCGATCACCGTCGGGATCGACGGCGGGTATGTGAAGTCACGGGAGGAAGGGCAGTCCCACTTCGAGGTGACAGTGGGCAAATCGGTCCCCACGGATCGCCCGAGCCGATATCTCGGCCTCGTCCAGAGCCAAGACGCCAAACCCAAACGCCGGCTACATGAGGTGCTGAAGGACCAGGGTTGGCAGGAAAACCAGCCAGTGACCTTCATGACCGACGGCGGCGACACCGTGATCAACATGGCCCTGCACATGGCTCCGGCCTCGGAGCACATCCTCGACTGGTTCCACATCACCATGCGGCTTACGGTCATGCAGCAATACGTCAAAGGCCTGGCCCACCATAACGAGGCGGATGCCGAGAAGCTGGCCAGGTTGCTCCGCCAGATCAAAGGCTTCCTGTGGAACGGGAACCTGCACGACGGGCAACTGGTGGTCGAGGATCTGGTCATGGACCTGGACGAAATCGAAACGGATTACGCCAGCATCAAGGCGCTGCGCAAAACGGCTACCGAGTTTGAAACGTACATCGCCAACAACAAGGATATGATCCCGAATTATGCGGAGCGCCGACGCTACGGCGAGCGCGTATCCACCGGCTTTGTCGAAAGCACTGTCAACACTGTCGTCGGGAAGCGCTTTGGCAAGAAGCAGCAGATGCGCTGGTCAAAACAAGGAGCCCACCTCATGCTCCAAACCCGGGCCCGCGCGCTTGACGGGACTCTCCGCGCCAAGTTCGAGCAGTGGTATCCCGGTCTGAAATCTCACGAAGAAACGCAAATGGTGGCCTGATTGCCCCGCACTTTGCGGTGCTCTCTTTGCGTAGGTTAAGGCTCGCTGTTTAGCTGAAAAAGTGCAACGGGTAGGTAATGCTGACGGATTTTGAACCCGTCCTCTTTCGTACCCTTAGGTGCTGTGATTGGGCGGATCGTTGCCCTGACGTTCTGCAACGAGAGCCTTCCTCGAAGGCTTTGGCCAAGATTTCTTCGCTGCAGAACTGCGACCTAGCCAGATTGGCCAAACGGTAACGCCTCTGCCCTTAACAAAATGCCGCCCCCAGTCGGAGGCGGCAGATGTCGTTTCAAAAATGGAGCTTACTTCTGCTGGTGTTGTCACATTAACGGTCCTGAGGTTGCTGGTTCATTGATCTGGGCGTAGGCGGTGTCGATGCAGACACAAAAGATCAGCTACAAACGCCACCGGTTTCCGCCTCAGATCATCGCTCATATTGTCTGGCTTTACGTCCGGTTCAACTTGAGCCTGCGCGAGGTCGAAGAGCTGATGCTGGAACGTGGCGTCGACGTTTCGTATGAGACAATCCGGCGCTGGAGCGTCAAGTTCGGCCCCCTGATCGCCCACGTTCTACAGCGACGGCAGCCGCGCCCCGGCGATGTCTGGCATCTGGACGAAGTCGTTGTGAAGATCGCGGGTCGGTCATACTGGCTCTGGCGCGCGGTCGACCAACACGGCTTTGTTCTTGAGGAAATTCTCCAATCGAGACGAGACAAGCGCGCCGCAAAGCGGCTTTTGGTCAAGCTGATGAAACGTTGGGGCTTCGTGCCAAAAAGGATCATTACGGACAAGCTGCGCTCCTATGGTGCCGCAAAGCGCGAGGTCGCGCCTGGCCTTGATCATTGGTCACACAAGGGACTCAATAACCGCGCAGAAAACAGCCACTTGCCCTTCCGAAAACGAGAGCGGGTGATGCAAGGCTTCCGATCGCCGGGTGGATTACAACGCTTCGTATCTATGAAGTCTGCAACCCGCAATAGTTTCTCTGTCCCAGCCCGCCGCCGCTCTGCGCTCACCATCCGCTACCATCGGCTCGAAGCATTCGAGGCGTGGAAATCCGCGGCACAGGCCGCTTGATCAACGAACAGCTTGCCAACTTGCAAATTCGGCGAGTTAACGTGACAACACCCTGTGGAGTTCTACGGCTTGGTATGAGTTCCGTCCCAAACACTTGCATTTAGCGGATATTCCGAATGAACTGGCTTACAAGGGCGAAGCTTGGAAAGGCTGTAGCCTCAGAGCGCACAGCGAGAGTTTTTGCAATCCGCTGCATTAATAAATCTCAGAAAAACACAAGCATGTCTGATTGGCACACGATCTCGCTTTCTGACGCTGCACGCAGGTTATTTCAGGGATGTATTGCTGCAGCGAGTAAAGTCCTCCGAACCAGGTCCGCGATAGCCTCTATCAACGTCTGATCGCTATCTCCAGATGAGTTGTTGATCAATTCTTGGATGAGCCTGTCTTTCGCCGATCATCTCTGGAAACCGGGCATAGCAAGCGAAAGATGATCTACATCAAGCGCGTTCGCGAACCTTCGGGCAACTGCGTAGGCGCCCCTTCGCCCTTCCCGAACCAAAGCAAATCACATCAGCAACCACCCACCCTACCGACGGTCAGCACACCCTAACCCCATATGTAACCATATGTATTCTTGATCCTTTGCAGGCGTTCCGGCGATAAAACCTCCAGTTCCACGGAGGGCACGTGAATCATGGATCCGACAAATTCAGAACTCGAAACAGGCCCCGCGCTGACCCTCGCAAGTTGCAAGGCAGAACCGCGCGTAAACGCCCCCGGCACGTGCCGTGTTCGAAGCGAACTGTGCCGAGCCGGGTGCGACTGACCTCCAAAACGCCGTCGAACCCTTGAGCACGCGCGCTGCGGCACCTTTCAGACAGACTAATACAAGGAAAACGAATGCAATTCTTCAATAGAAAGCAGCTGGCCCTCTGGGATACGGCGCTCAGTACCTCTGAAGAGCTGGCGAAGGGGTTGTCGCGGCGTCAGTTCGGCTTGGCTGCGGCTGCGGCTTTTGCGATGCCCAAAGCGTTGAGCGCGCATGGCTCCACGCAGGTGACCTCTCAGGGAACCTACAATATCACAGTCGACCCGGTGCGCATCAACACGGGCGATTTTCAGAAGATGGGCGTGGGCTACAACCGCAGCCAGATTCCGACGATCCTGCGCTTCAAGGAAGGTGAGGAGGTTACGATAAACGTGACCAACAACCTCAGCGAAAGCACCTCGATCCACTGGCATGGACTTATCGTGCCCTTCCGTCAGGACGGCGTTCCGGGGATCAGCTTCAACGGCATCGCCCCCGGTCAGACCTTTACCTATCGCTTCCCGATCCAGCAGGCCGGGACCTATTGGTTCCACAGCCATTCAGGCCTTCAGGAGCCGGATGGCGCCTACGGTGCGATCGTGATCGAGCCGCGCGGCAGGGAACGCATACCAGCGCACCGCGACTATGTCGTTCAGCTGGCCGACAAACATCCCCATCCGGGCAACCGCATCTTGCGGAACCTCAAGATGCAGTCCGACTACTACAACCGTTCGCAGCGCACTTTTCAGGACCTGATCCGGGACGCCCGCATGGACGGTCTCAAGGCGACGCTGAAAGAGCGCCGCATGTGGGGGCGCATGCGCATGCTGCCGAGCGACGTCGAAGACGTGCAGGGATTTACCTCGCTGATCAACGGTCGCAGCACGTCGCAAAACTGGACCGGTTTGTTCCGGCCCGGTGAGAAGGTCCGCCTTCGGATCATCAACTCCTCCGCGATGACCTACTTCGACATGCGGATACCGGGACTGAAAATGGTCGTCGTGCAGGCTGACGGCAACGATGTGGAGCCTGTCGCCGTGGATGAACTGCGGGTCGCGGTTGCCGAGACCTATGATGTCATCGTCCAGCCTACGCAGAACAAGGTCTATAGCATTATTGCGGAATCCATGGGCCGCAACGGGCTTGTTCGGGGCACCCTGTCACCCAGAGAGGGCTATGCCGGTGCCGTGCCCCGTCTCAGACCCAAGCCCTTGCTCACCATGGCCGACATGAGCGGCATGATGGGCGGTATGGGTATGGATATGGGCATGGGTATGGGCGACCACGTCATGCAGAACATGACCGGAATGAACCACACCGACATGACAGGCATGGACCATTCAAACATGCAATCCAGCCAGCAGCCCCCGATGCCTGCGATGACCCCGTCAGAGGAAAAGCCGAAGAAAAAGACTTCGATGGCTGGGATGGACCATACGCAGATGCAAAAGCCTGCGATGGACGGCATGGACCACACGCAGATGCAGCAGAAGAAAAAGGCACCGATGTCAGGCATGAACCATGCCCAGATGCAGAAGCCCGCAATGGACGGTATGAGCGGCATGGACAGTATGAGCGGAATGGCAATGTCTGATGGCGGCGATCCGTTCTATGTCCCGGGCAGCGGACTGACGCCTGTCGCGTACAACGGCGGCAAGTTCCTGTCCTACGCAGACCTGCGCGCCGCCAGCCCTCGTTACCGTCACCGCGCACCCTCACGCACCATCGTGTTGCGGCTGACCGGTAACATGGAGCGCTACATCTGGTCGATCAACGACGTGAAATACGACGATGCCGCCCCGATCACGCTCCGATACGGCGAGCGGGTGCGCATGCGGTTCATCAACGAAACGATGATGTCGCATCCGATGCACCTGCACGGGATGTGGTCGATCATCGATGCCGGTCACGGTCCGCGCAATCCCATCAAGCACACCGTGAACATCAATCCCGCCGCCACGACGGACATCGAAGTCGAGGCCGACGCCCCCGGTCAATGGGCGTTCCACTGTCACCTCAGCTACCACGCGCGGGCGGGAATGTTCCGCAAGGTCGTGGTCAAGGGACGCGCGGCTTGAGCCGGGAAATACAAAGGACGAACGTAATGAAATACAGTCAACTCGCCGGACTGGCCGGCCTCATCCTTCCTTGGGCCTCGCTCGTGCAGGCTCAGCCCGTCAAACAAACCGAACAGCTGATCTGGGGCGTGCAGGCGGAACAGTTGGAAATTCGCGCACTGGATGACGAAGAGGTCCTTGTCTGGGATTTCGACGCCCTCATCGGCACGGATGAGCTCAAGCTGGTGTGGCGCAGCGAAGCTGAATACGGTCTTTCGTCCGATGAGTTCGAAAGCCTCGAAAACCAGCTACGTCTCCGGTTTCCAATCTCGACCTTCTTTAACGGCGTGGTCGGAGCCTATGCCAGCACACCCGAGGGCGTTCCGGAACGCTACGCGGCTGTCGTGGGGGTAAAAGGGCTCGCGCCGCAGTGGTTCGAGATCGACGCCGATCTCTACCTCTCCGACTATTCGTTCTTCAGTTTCGAGGCGGAATACGAACTGCTCCTTACCAACCGTCTGATCCTGACCCCGAACATCGAGATCGATATGCCGCTGAAGGATGACATCGCCCGGGGGCGGGGTGCGGGTGGCGCAGTCATGGAGATCGGTGCGCGGCTGAGTTACGACCTCATCGACCGTGCGGTCTCACCCTATATCGGCGTCAACTACGAGACCTCGTTCGGCGACACGCGGGACATCACCCGCGCGGCCGGTGGGGATACAGATGAGTTCTCGGTCGTGATCGGTACACGCCTTCAATTCTGAGATTTGTTCCTGCGGGAGCAATCCGGAGGGCTGATGAGTCCTCCGGCCAATACCTGAACCCAAAAGCAACCAAGGACTAAACAGATGAAACATCTACTGCTGACAATCGCACTGGCTTCCTCCTTTGCGGCACCGGGGTTTGCCGGCGAAGCGGCTCACGGAAACAAGTCCGGCGACACCCATGGAGAAATGAAGATCGGCATGCCCGGCGATGCCGCTGCGGTGGACCGCACGGTCGAGATCGACATGGTCGAAACAGACGACGGCGAAATGCTGTTCAAGGGCGGCGATCTGGATTTCAAAGAAGGCGAGACCGTCCGTTTCGTCGTCCGCAACGAGGGCGAGTTGGACCATGAGTTCATTCTCGACTCGCAAAAGAAGAACGCCGCGCACAAGAACGAAATGGCGGATATGAGCGGTATGAATATGGGTCATAATGAGCCCAACCGCATCCGGCTCGCGCCCGGCGAAGATGCCGAAATCATCTGGACATTTGCAAATAACGGCACGTTCGAAGCTGCTTGCCTGATCCCCGGTCATTACGAATCCGGCATGTTCCGCGAAGTCTCCGTTACTCACTAAACGGTCAGTGCGGATCGCGAGCACCGCCTTGCGATAACGTTAATACCAGAACGGGCGTACACCGCGCCCGTTCTTTCCCCCGTTGGGCGCCCGTCTGCGACGATGGTGTACCGCGCCAGCGGCGGTAGTACCCAGATCCGACGTTTGCAGCAACGCCAGATCGAAGCTGAAAGCCGGGGCCTGACGAAGGCCGAACGCAGAACCCGTGAAAGAAAAGGGACATTGAAGGGCACGAACTCGGCCGTCTCGACAACCGAAGGGCTGCGCCCGATCGATACGGGTGATACATCGCGCCCATTGTTCAAGGTGGAGAGATGGTGAATTGAGGTGTTGTCACGTTAACTCGCCGAATTTGCAAGTGGCAAGCTGTTCGTTGATCAAGCGGCCTGTGCCGCGGATTTCCACGCCTCGAATGCTTCGAGCCGATGGTAGCGGATGGTGAGCGCAGAGCGGCGGCGGGCTGGGACAGAGAAACTATTGCGGGTTGCAGACTTCATAGATACGAAGCGTTGTAATCCACCCGGCGATCGGAAGCCTTGCATCACCCGCTCTCGTTTTCGGAAGGGCAAGTGGCTGTTTTCTGCGCGGTTATTGAGTCCCTTGTGTGACCAATGATCAAGGCCAGGCGCGACCTCGCGCTTTGCGGCACCATAGGAGCGCAGCTTGTCCGTAATGATCCTTTTTGGCACGAAGCCCCAACGTTTCATCAGCTTGACCAAAAGCCGCTTTGCGGCGCGCTTGTCTCGTCTCGATTGGAGAATTTCCTCAAGAACAAAGCCGTGTTGGTCGACCGCGCGCCAGAGCCAGTATGACCGACCCGCGATCTTCACAACGACTTCGTCCAGATGCCAGACATCGCCGGGGCGCGGCTGCCGTCGCTGTAGAACGTGGGCGATCAGGGGGCCGAACTTGACGCTCCAGCGCCGGATTGTCTCATACGAAACGTCGACGCCACGTTCCAGCATCAGCTCTTCGACCTCGCGCAGGCTCAAGTTGAACCGGACGTAAAGCCAGACAATATGAGCGATGATCTGAGGCGGAAACCGGTGGCGTTTGTAGCTGATCTTTTGTGTCTGCATCGACACCGCCTACGCCCAGATCAATGAACCAGCAACCTCAGGACCGTTAATGTGACAACACCTCTTCTTCCTTCTCTCAATTGCTAAGCGTTCAACTAAGTCATCCGCATTTGGTTTCAATTTCCAGCGCTGGAAGGTTGGAGGCCGCGGTTGCGATTGAAATGTTCAATGAAGAAAAAAGCTTCTATTGGCCTTCCTGCTACGAACGCGGACTTCGTCGCGTTATTCTCGCAGCGGGATGGCTTCACAAACGACATTGTATCCGTTTGTAAAGTTGACCAACCGGGAGATGCAGCCATAGAGGTGCTTCGGATTTCGATCTCGGGACAAGGGTGGAAGCGAGCCAAAAGATGATGCGAACCACGTTGCGCCTATTCTTCCTTCTCATGGCTTGCCTTTGGGCCTCCATGGGCTTTGCTGCATCGAGCGATACCTACGAGAATTCAACAATCACGGCCCGGCTCATCTCCGTTGAAAATGGGGTCGCGGAAACCTCCAGAACCCTTTCCCTTGGCCTGGATGTCGAGCTGGCCGAGGGCTGGAAAGCCTATTGGCGTTCGCCCGGCGAGGTGGGTCTGCCGCCTGAAATTTCATGGGATGGATCGGAAAATCTGGTGAGCGCACAGATGCTCTGGCCCGCGCCTGAGCGCTTCACGGCATTCGGCATCGAGAATTTTGGCTACAAGACCCGTGTCGTCCTGCCCATTCAGGCAGTTCTCGAAACTGCGGGCCAGTCCGCAACATTGCAGGCGCGTGTTTCATTGCTGGCGTGCTCGACTGTCTGTGTGCCGCATGATTTCGATCTCGCACTGACAATTCCGGCGGGCACCGGGATTGACGCGAAGGCGGCGGGCCTGATTTCGGAGTATGCCCAGCGGGTGCCGCTTGGTCCCGAAGAGAGCGACATCATTGTCGAAACGGCGGTGATCGCGGATGATGCGCTTTATGTGACGGCGCGCAGTGCGAATGCCTTTGTGAAGCCGGATATCTTTCCGGAACTGGGGCCGGAATTCACCTTTGGCAAACCGGACATCCGAACCGATGATGCGGGAACAGCCCTTTGGGCCAAGCTGCCTCTTCTCGCGCAAGGGGAGGATCCGCCGCCCCTGCAACTGACTTTGACCGATGGATCACGCGCGGTGACAGCGCAGCCCGCTTGGTCAGACCGCATCCCGGGTGCACCATTCGAGGTTATGGCGAACCTGCCGGATCTGACGCAAATCCTGGCGATTGCGGCCTTTGCCTTTCTTGGCGGTCTGATCCTGAATGTCATGCCCTGTGTTCTGCCTGTCCTGTCCATCAAGCTGACATCGGTTCTCAATCATGGAAACAAGCCAGCGCACGAGGTCCGGAATGGGTTCCTGATGTCGGCGCTTGGCGTTCTGGTGTTCATGTGGGCCCTCGCCGCAATCATTCTGGTTCTGCAATCCGTCGGCGTCACCGTTGGGTGGGGCCTGCAATTCCAAAGCCCTGTTTTCCTGACCGTCATGTTTCTGGTGCTTGCCGTGTTCTCTGCCAATCTGTTCGGGGTGTTCGAAGTTTCATTGCCCTCCGGGTTGCAGTCACGGCTGGCCAGATCAAGCGGTCGCGACGGGTATGGCGGAGATTTTGCAACAGGCGCCTTCGCGGCGGTGCTGGCCACGCCCTGCTCGGCCCCGTTTTTGGGGACAGCGGTTGCCTTTGCCCTGTCCGGGCGCCCGATTGATGTCATTCTCGTTTTCACGGCTCTGGGGCTTGGGCTCTCCCTGCCCTATCTGGTTCTGGCGGGGAAGCCTGGTCTGGTCCGGTTGTTGCCCAGGCCGGGACGTTGGATGGTTGTCGTCAAATGGGTGCTTGCCGGTCTTCTGGCCGGGACCGCGATCTGGCTGCTCTGGGTACTGATAGGGGTGGCGGGTGGCCGGGTGGCCATGACCGTGCTGCTTATGACGAGCCTTTTCATTCTTCTCGCAACAATACGTTTGCCGGGCAGATTGACGCGCCCGACAGCGCTGGTGGTGGTTGCTGTTCTCAGCCTTCTGGTGCCGACGGCGCTGACAATCCCGCCGCAGACGAGAGCGGTGGGCCAGGACTGGGTCGCGTTCGATCGCTCCGAGATACCGAAACTGGTGTCGCAGGGAAAAACCGTCTTTGTCGACGTGACCGCAGACTGGTGCCTGACGTGCAAGGCCAACAAGACGCTGGTGCTGGACCGTGCGCCCGTGGTCGACCAACTGCGGGGTGATAATGTCGTTGCGATGCGGGCAGACTGGACTAGGTCCAGCACTGACATTTCCCGGTATCTGGAAAGCCACAACAGGTTTGGCATCCCGTTCAACATCGTCTACGGGCCAAACGCGCCAGACGGGATCATCCTGTCCGAGGTTCTGACGTCCGAAGCCGTTCTCGACGCGCTGAGCAGGGCTGCACTTGGCGACCCTGTGACCGCTTTGAAAACGGATGGTTAGGCCTAAAAGAGGCCCATCGCACGCGCCGACATCCAGACGCCCATGAATATCATCATCAGGTTTTCGGTCAGGGACACGAAACCCAGCGGCACGTTTGAACCGCCGCCCACGCAGGCGCACTTGATCTCGCGCTTATCGATGTAGACGGCCTTGAAAACTGAAGCCGCTCCGACCGTACCGATGAACAGTGCAACAGGCGCGCTGATCCAGACCAAGGCACCGGCGACCATGAGAATACCGGCAAGTGCTTCGCCGAAGGGATAGACATAGCCATAGCGCACCCATTTCTGGGCAAGCAGATCGTAGTTCAGAAACATCGTGGAAAACGTCTCGACGTCCTGCAGTTTTTGAACAGCAAGAAAGCTCATCGAGATCGCGATGAACCACTCGAATGCCCGCAGCGTCAGGATCGAACCGTAAAACGCCCAACTGAGACCAAGCGCCATAAGGAATGCGACCGCGAATATCGCAATGACGGGTTGATAAGTCGTCTCGTCGTCATCCTTTACGTCCTGGCCGAAAAATTCCCTCAGCGCGTCATAGCCACCAATTCTTTCATTGCCGATAAAGGTCTGCGGAGTCGTTTCGACACCGTGTTCTTCCATGAAAGCATCCGTTTCCTCGCGGGTGTTCAGAGGCCGGTCCTCAATCGAATACCCCTCCCGCTCAAGCAGGTCCTTCGATTTTCAGCCCATAGGGACAAACATGCTCCTCCATCACCATTCGGTACAAAACCGCCGTCTTCGGGGTGGATTTTGCCTCTCTCGTCATGACGCGTTCCTTTAAATCCTTTAACCGTTGCAGGTCCAATACCCGGTAAATCCGACAGTCAGAGGCGTCTCTCCCGTCAATTCAAACAGCAGGGTGGCGTCTTCACCGTCCGCGTCACCCGGCGCCAGCGTGAATTGGCCACCATCGGCAGACAGGACGCCACCGGACGTCACTGTGTCTTGCGACGTGAAGTTGACCAGCGATCCGGATATCTTGGCGACGCCGTTCCCCGCCCCGTCCGTGACCAGAATGGGATCGGCGTTCACGGCGCGAATGAAACGGCATTGTCCGTCGGACCCCAGTGCGCGTGTTATTTCTTCGGCTTTGAGCGGTGCAGGACGGATTCCGGCAATCACCGGGGTTGCAATCGCTTCTTGAAGCCCCTCCATTTCAGCCGGACCGTCCGCTTCACCAAGTGGCCATTCAGGACCGGCTTCGCCATTTGCCTCAATGTCATCTATGAGGAAACGCATTTCGGAAATTTCGCGGTTTTGCGCCGTCACAATTTCCGAAGCCAGCGCCTCGACCCTTGGATCTGTCAGCTCGGCCCGTTCGCTTGTCATGATCGCAATGGAGTGGTGCGGAATCATCGCGCTCATCCAGCTTTCGTCCTGAATGGTCTCCTGGCTTCTCACGAGCCAGAGCGCGCCGGCGAACATCACGACAGACCCGAGAATGATCGCGGCGTTGACGCCCTTGTTCTTGTACATGTTCAACATGAAAAGGAGCATCACGGTCGCCATCGTCGCGCCCATGATGAACGTCATGTAAAATCGGGTTTCGCTCCAGTAGACATGTTCGAAGGAGTACGAGTTGATGTACATCAGGCCGAACATGATCGCAGTCGATGTGCCGACCATCGCCAGAAACCGGCCATAGGATGAACCTGAATGGCCTCCCGAATGTGCTGCACCTTCACTTGAACGGGTATCGGACCCGCCACGAGATTTCCCGATCGCATCTTCAGACATCTGATCTCTCCATCATGGATTCTATTTGTGGAGGAACAACATTCCAGCGCTGGAGGGTTTCAAGACGATATATCGAAACGGCATGAAACCCCATAAATGTCTGGCCCAGGCATCGTGCGTTACGGGTCTTTGGCCAGATCTTTCAGGATTGGACAATCGGGGCGGTGATCGCCCTGGCAGGCGTCAACGAGGTGAGCCAGGGTCTCTCGCATCGACTTGAGCTGGGCGATTTTTTCGTCAACGGCGGCCAGATGCTCTTGAGCGACAGCCTTGACCTGTGCACTTTCCCGCGTCTCATCTTCATAGAGATCAAGCAGCGTGCGGCAGTCTTCGATCGAGAACCCGAACGTCCTGGCGCGACCGAGAAATGCGAGCTTGTGGATGTCGCTGTCGCGAAAGGCGCGATAGCCGTTGTCGCTGCGCAAAGGCCGGACAAGGCCGATGTCTTCGTAGTAGCGGATTGTCTTCGCTGGCAAACCCGCGCGTTCTGATACTTCTCCGATGTTCACACCTGTCTCCTATTCTGCGGGCTGCGTTGCGAATTTCGTCTCCGCGTCGTGGGGCGGATCCTGTTCCGACATCGTCGCCTTGATCCGTCGCAGCCGCAGCGCGTTGGTCAGAACCGACACGGAGGACAGCGCCATGGCCCCGGCGGCAAACACCGGCGACAGGAGCAATCCAAAGGCCGGGTAAAGCGCGCCCGCCGCCACAGGGATCAGCGCGACGTTATAGCCAAAGGCCCAGATAAGGTTCTGCCGTATGTTGCGCATGGTCTTGCGCGACACGTCGATGGCATTCACCACGCCGCGCAGGTCGCCCGACATCAACACCACGTCGGCGCTTTCGATTGCGACATCCGTGCCGGTTCCGATGGCGATGCCGACATCGGCATGGGCCAGCGCTGGCGCGTCGTTGATGCCGTCTCCGACAAAGGCGATCTTGCTGTTCCCTTGCCGCAATTCGTCCAGGGCGGCGACTTTTCCATCCGGCAACACCCCTGCAATGACATGGTCGATCCCGACCTCGCGGGCGATGGCATCTGCCGTGGCCTTCTTGTCTCCGGTGATCATCGCGACCTTGATCCCTCGATCATGCAGAGCTGCGATCACTTCGGCGCTGGAGGATTTGACCGGGTCTGCCACGGCAATCACGGCCGCCAGGGATCCGTCCACCGCAGCATAAAGCGCGGTGCGTCCCTTTTCGGCCAAGGCCCTTTCGCGGTCTTCCAGCGGGCTGGTGTCAATGCCCTGCTGCACCATGAAGCGATCCGCACCGACATGAACCTTGCGGCCCTGGACAAGCGCCTCGACACCGTAGCCGGTCACGGACCGGAATTCCGTCGCATCGGGCCAGGACAGGCCTTCGCTCTTTGCGGACTGCACAATGGCCTCTGCCACCGGGTGCTCAGACTGCGCCTCGACAGATGCGATGAGGGCGAGTGTCTCTGCCCGGTCAAAGCCGTCGGCCGTGATGAGGTCTGTCAAACTGGGTTGCCCTTGCGTGACCGTCCCGGTCTTGTCCAATGCGACAACGCCAACTTCATCCAGATGTTGCAGCGCATCTCCCTTGCGGAAGAACACCCCCATCTCAGCCGCGCGTCCTGTCCCCACCATGATCGAGGTGGGCGTGGCCAACCCCATGGCGCAGGGGCACGCAATGATCAGAACGGAGACACCCGCCACAAGCGCAAAGGTCAGAGCCGGATCGGGACCGACCAGCAGCCAGACAACCACAGTCGCAAGCGCCAGAACCAGAACGGCAGGCACGAACCACATGGTCACGCGATCCACTAGGCCTTGGATCGGCAGCTTGGCCCCCTGAGCATCTTCGACCATGCGGATAATCTGCGCCAGCGTGGTATCCGCCCCGACTCGCGTCGCCGTTATGGTCAGGCTCCCGGTGCCGTTCACCGTGCCGCCGGTCACCGGTTCGCCAGCAGCCTTTGGCACGGCGAGGGGTTCACCGGTGATCATGCTTTCATCGACGTTGCTTGATCCTTCTGTGACCTCGCCATCGACAGGCAGCCTTTCACCGGGACGCACGAGGATCTGATCGCCGATCCGAAGTTCCTTGATGTCAACCTCGGTCGCCTGCCCCTCGCGCAGGACCCTGGCTGTCTTTGCCTGCAGACCAAGAAGGGCCTGAATGGCTGCACCGGTCTTGCCCTTGGCCCGCGCTTCAAGCCAGCGACCCAACAAGATCAGAACGACAATAACCGCCGCTGCTTCGAAATAGACGGCGCGCACACCGTCAGGCAGCACCTGTGGCAGGAAGGTCGCGACTACGGAATAAGTCCACGCCGCCCCGGTTCCCAGCGCGACAAGGCTGTTCATATCCGGAGCACGCTTGATCAACGCCGGAATGCCCTTCGCAAAGAACCTCCAACCCGGTCCGAACAGAACCACCGTGGCAAGCGCGAATTGGATCAGCCACGACGTTTGAATGCCGATTGTGCTCTCAATCAGGCCCTCAAAGCCGGGTATGGTGTGTTTTCCCATTTCCAGAACGAACACCGGAACGGTCAGGATCGCGGCAAGGATGACACGGCGCGCCAGCGCGTCGGCTTCTTCTGCCTTGCGGTCCGATCGGTCCTCGTGCGCATCGCTCTGCGCAATCTCGGCCGGGTATCCCGCCTCCGTACTGATCCGGGCAATCTCTTCCGGGGTGATGGCATCTGAAAGATACTCTACCACAGCCGTTTCGGTTGCTAGATTGACCGCCGCATTCAATAGGCCGGGTGTCCGTACAAGCGCCTGTTCAACCCGACCGACACAGGACGCGCAGGACATGGCGTCTACGTTCAGCGTGACGCGCGCCGTGCTTGCCGGGTAGCCGGCCTGCGACAGTGCCGCAACCGCTGCGCCCGTCGTGGCTGCATCATCCGTCTGAAACTGTGCCGTTTCACTCACCAGATTGACACTGACGTTCGAAAGGCCTGGAACCTCGCCGAGAGCCTTTTCAACCCTGCCCACACAGGACGCGCAGCTCATGCCGGAAACGGACAGACGTATCGTATTGGGGTCGGTCATGAGAGACTCCTCGGTTGAACTTACCCTGATATAGGGCTTCCAGTTGCTGGAAGCTCAAGAGAGTATCTCATTTATTTTTCTGATATTTGCTTGACCTTCCTCCCGATGGAACGACCAAGTCTGAGGTTGTACCAAAAATGGAGGCCTTCATGATTTTTTCCGTCCCGAAAATGAGCTGTGGACACTGTACATCCGCTATCGAAAGCGGCATCAAGGCAAAGGATCCATCAGCCGTTGTCACGTCCGATCTGGACCTTCGCCTTGTCACTGTCCAAAGCACATTGGAACAGGCCGCTGTGCGGCAAGCCATCGTTGACGCTGGCTACGACGCTTCAGCCGCGTAAGCTTGTCCTTATTCGGCGGCCCGTGCCTGATCGACAAGCTCGATCATCTGGTCCGCCTGGATCAGGCCCGGCGCAAGACTGTCGCCGATCACAAATGAAGGTGTGCCACTGAACCCCAGAGATTGCGCAAGCCGCATGGAAGTCTGTATGTGTTCTTCTATTTCCGGTCCGTTCATGTC
Source organism: Sulfitobacter faviae (assembly GCF_029870955.1). Taxonomy (NCBI): domain Bacteria; kingdom Pseudomonadati; phylum Pseudomonadota; class Alphaproteobacteria; order Rhodobacterales; family Roseobacteraceae; genus Sulfitobacter; species Sulfitobacter faviae. The sequence goes on from NZ_PGFQ01000005.1 coordinate 52,394, forward strand.
GCTACGCAACTGTGCAACATCGAGGCCGATGTTTTCCGCAGTGCGGAGAATCGATGCTTCCTCTGCGCGTTCCTTCAGTTGCATCATGGCCCAATGAAACTCTTCATATTTGCCCTGGTTTCGGGACGCCAGCGCCGCGCGGGCGGCAAAAACCGACCCGTCCCCCAGAATGGGCCATTCCCGGTAAACGACCCTGACGTTGGGATCAGCGGCAAGCAATGCCTCCATTTCAGGTTTAACCCGGCGGCAATAGGGGCAGTTGTAGTCGAAGAATTCGACAACCGTGACATCGCCATCCGGATTGCCCAGAACGGGCGCATTGGGATCATTTTCAAGCGTGGCTTTTTCCGTATCGAGAACCTGCGCTGCGGCTTGCGCCTGCAACGCCTGCTGTTGCTGTTCGAACAACTGCGCGGCCTCGAACACGATGCCCGGATTCTCGCGGATGGCTTCCAGCACCAGTTCCTTGATCCGGTCTTCGTCCATGCCGTCTGCCGTCGCAGCGATGGGAAGCATTAACAGTGCGGTGGTAGCCAAGAATCTTTTCATTATCCGTCTCCTTGTGAGGCAATATCCTGGGCCGTGCGCTCGGCTTGCGTGGCGCGTTCACGCTCCGGCCATGTTGACTTGATGTATGCGAGGATGTCCCAGATTTCCCCGTCGCTCAGTTGGTCGCCGAAACCGGGCATGCCGCTGTTGAAGTCAACGCCTTGCGCCGCGAGAACCTCGGCGCCCCCCAGCTTGGTGTAGGCGAACAGCATGCTGTCCGCGTGGTGCCAAGTGTGGCCGCTTGCATCATGCGGCGGTGCGGGCAGGCTTCCGTCATCACGCGGACTGCGCCAGTTTTCTTCACCTTCCAGATTTGCGCCATGGCACGCGGCGCAATTTTCGGCATAGAGGACTTCGCCCGCGGCCACATCGGCTGAGGAGTTGATGAGGTTTTCCGCCGTATGGTCGGTTCCGCCGGACCGGGTCCACAGGAATATGGTAGCCACCGCAACGGTAACTACGCCCAACGCAAGATAGACGGATCGCGGGGTCATCCAACGACGATCTTGGTCATCATGCCCGAAGCCGCATGCGACAGCATGTGGCAATGTAGCAGCCATTGGCCCGGGTTGTCCGCCACAAAGGCAATCTCGCGCGTCTGACCCCGTTCAAGAAGGGTCGTGTCACGCAGCGGTCCGAGGGTGCCGTTTTCGGCGACCTCGTGGAAGTGAATGCCATGCAGGTGCATCGCGTGCGGAAACGCCGTGTCGTTCACGATCTTCAATCGTACATTCTGGCCGCGGTCCAGCCGCGCAAGGGGATCACCGTTGATCCCGTCCACTTTGCCGTTGAACGACCAGAAATACCCGGCCTCGACGATCTCGCCGATCGGCTTGAGTTCGCCCCCAAGGGAAGCGGACCTCATCCGCCCCATGGCACCGCCTTCCATACTCAGGCTGAGCATCGTGGCTTCACTCAAGTCGACCATCCTGTGGTCGTTCGGCGGCAAGGCCAAAGGCGCGTCTCGACGATTTTTCGAGCCCCACTCAACGACCTCGAATGTAACCTGGCTGAAGGCCTCTTCCCGGCCGAACTGAAGAATATGAGCCGTTTCACCAACATCCGCGACCACATCGACGATCAGGTCGATCCGTTGAGCCGGAGCGAGGATCATCGGCTCCGTCACCTTAATGGGTGCAGCCAGGGGCATGCCGTCCAAAGCAACCGCCCAACCGTCAAGGCCTTCCAGCCCCAGTTGGAAATTGCGCGCATTGGCAGCATTGATCAGCCGCAAGCGCAGTCTTTCGTTCTTGCGTGCACTCAGGCCCAGATTGAAGGTTCCATTGGTCGTCAGCAGGTTGCCGATGCGCCCTGCGTGGCTGAGATCATGAGGCGCTCCGAAGTCGTCTTTGATCTGCGCGGTTTCGGGGTCAATAAGCCAATCATCCAGGATCAGGACTTCCTCGCGATCAATGTCGAGAGGCTCGGCCTCTTCCACGATCAGTGCACCGTAAAGCCCTCTGCCCACCTGCTCAAACGACCTATTATGGGCATGGTACCAATAGGTCCCGGCATCCGGGACAGTAAAGTCATAGTCGAATGTTTCCTCCGGCTGGACCACATCCTGTGTCAGGCCGGAAACGCCATCCATCGCATTGTCGATGCGGATGCCGTGCCAATGCGTCGACGTTCCCTGAGAAAACCGGTTGACCAATCTGCGCTGGACACGCCCCCCCTGCGCCACGCGAATCTCCGGACCGGGTGAGCCGCCGTCAAAGCACCAAAGCGATGTCTTGCCATAGTTGCCGGGCAGCAGCTGCACGTCGCTTTGCTGGGCTGTCAGGGTCGCGAATGGCGTGCCCGCAAATCCAGTGCTGGCCGACAGACCACTGAACGCAGCAGATGTTGCCAGAAATTGGCGGCGATTGAGCGTGATCATTCGTGGGTTCCCAAGATTATGATTTGTTGTCCAGCAGGTAGGTGGCCATCGCATTCAGGTCTGCGTCGCTCAGAAAGCCCGTGCCATAGCGCACGGCTTCGGCCATTGATCCACCAAATACGTCGCCAGACGGCGTTATGCCAGATCGCAATGCATAAGCCATATCGTCTGTTGTCCAGCCTTCGGACACAAGATCGCGCGTCCGGATCGAAGGTGCTTTGCCACCTCCCGGCAAGGCGTCGTTGCCGGAAAACCTCTTCGATACTATGCGTGCGCCTGCAAAGTTCCGCGTTGTGTGGCAGGCAGCACAATGTGCCGCCCCGTTGACCAGCAGCTTGCCCCTGTTCCAAGCATCGCTTCGGTCCGCCTCTGGTGCGGTGTCAGGCTTTGTCAGAAAAGCCGCCCGCCAAAGTTTCATCCCCCATCGCTGATCGAACGGAAAAGGCACCTCATGGGACGGGGTCGGCACATTCACGGCTGGCACGGTCTGGAACGCGGCCCACAGATCGGCAATGTCCTGATCCGTGTAGTTTGCATAAAACGGGTAGGTGAAGGTGGGATAATAGGGGTCTCCGTCCGGGGAAATTCCCTGCCTTACCGCTTTTGCAAACTCTTCTACTGTCCAGCCGCCAATCCCGAATTCGACATCGGTGGTCAGATTTGGCGGATAGAATGTCCCGAAATCGGTCCGGAGCGGCGCTCCTCCTGCCAATGGCGCCCCGCCAGCTTCAAAGTTGGTGTGGCACGCAATGCATCCACTGGCGCGCGCCAGATACGACCCCCGCTGGGCATCGCCTTGCAGGGTCAGGTCCGAGACTGGCGCACCGATCGGCCAGGCTATCGTTGCCGCGACAACGCCGATGCCGCCGACGACCCCCGCACCGATGATCCAACGCCACCACCGCATCTGATCACTTGTCCTCTTTGCGGAACTTCTGGTGGCAGGCCGAACAGGTCTGGGCGACCATCGCGAACGCACGGTCGGTCGGCATGTCCGCAAACATCTCGGTCGTCATGGGAAGGTCCGATCCCATCATGCCCCCTCCCATTGCAGGCGCGGACCCGCCACCCATCATCCCGTCAGTGGCGCCGCCCATCATTGATTCGCTACCGTTGCCCTGTGCTGCGGCCAACCCATTGCCTGCGCTCAACTTCAATCCTTCGGCGGCTGTTCTCAACTCTTGCGCAAGGGCCGCGAACTCTTCGCTGTTTTCCCAGACCGACGGCAACGCCTTGGACACTCCGCCACCCGAGCCTTCAGGAAACAGTCGCGTCATTTGCTCACCGGCATGGCCGATCATCGCGCCAGCTTCCCTGCGGACGACATCGGCGTCATAAGGTACCTGACCCCGCATCATGGGTGATAGCGTCTTGAGTGTTTTGGCCATCGCGGACATGCCCTGCATCCGCTCCAGCACCACGCCGGTTGCTCCGGAATGCGCCAAGGCAGCAACGCCGGTCGTCCCGATCGCAATGGCAGTAATCCATATCTTCATGTTCAAGTTGGTCATTCCTGTCAATTGATCCCGTTGGCGCGCTGAAGTTCCCGCACATATGCAACAACCATCTTCACATCGCCGGGCGTGACGCCTTCAACTGGCGGCATATTGCCAAACTTCCAATGGTGCGCTCTGACACCTTGTTTCGCGGCAAGCAAAAAAGCGGCGTCACCGTGATGGCTCGGTTCATAGATCTTGTGGACAAGCGGCGGTGCCACGCCATTCTGTCCGGCAGCATTCGCACCGTGACAAGCGGCGCAAGCGCCATCGAAAACACGCTTTCCCAATTGGGCATTTGCTGAGAATTCAGCAGGCACAACCACGTCTGCAATCGGCGCGCCCTCTTCCGTCTGCGAAAGATCAGGCGTTGTCATTGTGTGGCCGGGCATCGAAGACGATGGCTGCAATTGCTGCCAGATCACAACCGCGCCACCGACGACAAAAAACGCCGCAATCAGGATGCCGGACTTCGACATCAGATTAATCGTACCTGCGTGCCGACCGGTGTCCTTTCGAACACCTCGATGATTTGCTCGTTGTAGAGACCGATACACCCGCTTGAAGAGCGTCTTCCGATCTTGCGCGTATCATGGGTGCCGTGAATCCTGTAGTACGTCCAACTCAGGTGCAGGGCACGGACGCCCAACGGGTTATCCGGCCCGGGCGGCATATAGGCTGGCAAAGACGGGTCACGTTCGCGCATGGAGGGTGTAGGGGTCCAGTCAGGTTCGGGTCCTTGAACGTGACTGTCGTGTAGCCGCGCTTTGTCAGCTCGTCAGACAAGGGAACCGATGTCGGATAAATGCGCATTTCGCCATCGGCCGTCCAGTGTTGCATCACGCGGGTAACGGTGTCTGCGATGATGATACCCTTGTCCAAAGCGTCAAAGTGGTCTTGCCAAGCGTGTGTACGAAACGATGAGATATTCCTTCGGACACTGGTTTGATCCACCTGCGCACGCAGGATGGACGGGGCCGCGAAAGCTGCCGATGCGGCACCTGCCGTGAATGCTCGACGCGTTACACGTGTTTGCTTGCGGGTCATCATATGGCCTCATGTTGTTGTCTGCCTATCCACTAGACTACCCGCCTGGTCGCATTTCATGAACAGTCCGGGGCCTGATATTATGTAACGATATGTATCCCGGCCAACGGACACGTCTTCGCGCTGCTGCCTCAAACCTCGATGGGTTTCAGGACAACACGCGTGTCGAGCGGGACCTTCTCATAGAGTTCGATGATCTGATTATTGGTAAGCCTTGCACAGCCGTTTGAGACACGTCGACCAATCGTCTTCGGATCCGTTGTGCCGTGAATTCTCAGGTAGGTGTCCCCACGCCCTGGCTGGTAAAGATACAAGGCGCGGGCACCGAGTGGATTGTTCAGCCCACCGGGCACACCGCCCGCAAAACGAAGATATCGGTCAGGATCTCTGGCTATCATGGCGGGTGTGGGCGTCCACCGCGGCCACTTTTGCTTGCGCGCGACATAGAACTCGCCGGATTCATAGAGCCCCTCCCGGCCAATTCCGACGGTATACCTGATTGCCCGATTGTTCGGCAAAGTCCAAAATAAAGCGAACTGGTTCGGATCGACATGTATTTCTCCCGGTTTGTCTGCCTCGGTGAACGGAACCTGGCGCGGCAACTGCTCCGGGGGCACCACAGATGGCCCGACGCGCCGGTCGTGCTCTGCGTCACTATGCGCGAATGCTGTTTTTCCACTCACCGAAAGAGCTGCAACAGAAGTCAGGAAATATCTTCGTTTCATATACTTGCCTCACTAAACTAGTCGGGTTTGAGGTGACGAACAACCCGCGCCATATGTGGCGAGCCTTCCTCTTTCGGGGCTGACTCGGCGCTTTGTTTGACGGGCAGCGTGATTTCAGCGCGCAGACCCCCATCAGTGCGGTTTTTCAGTTCGATAGAACCACCGTGCTCAAGGATGATGCTGCGCGCAATCGACAGCCCCAGGCCATGACCGCCGGTATCCTGTGATCGCGACGTCTCGAGCCTGACATAGGGTCCGAAAACAGCCTCCAGCTGATTGTCGGGAATACCGGGCCCCTGATCGTCGATGGCGACCACTACCTCACTGCCCATGCGTTGCCACGAAACCCTGGCCTCACTCCCGTAGCGGATCGCGTTCTCAATCAGGTTTCTCAACGCGCGCCCCATCGCGCTTGGTTTCACGGATACGATGAGTGGACCTTGGCTGGTCACCTGAACCTTGTCCAAGCCCATACCAGTGATCAGATCGTGCAAATCAACCGATTGGACCTCTTCATGCTGTCCGACGCCCTTCGCGAAATCGAGGGTCGCATCGACCATCCGTTGCATCTCTTCACTTGACGCCACCAAGGACGTGCGCGTGTCTTCGTCGTCCACCATTTCGGCCCGCACCCTAAGCGCCGTCAAAGGCGAGCGCAGATCATGCGCAAGCGCTGCAAGCATCTGGGTCCGGTCACTGACAAATCGCGTCAGGCGATCCTGCATGATGTTGAATGATCGGGTCAGATCCCGAACTTCCTTCGGCCCTACGACCGGCAGATCGCCCTTGGCGGCGCCGCGACCCAGACGTTCGGACGCAGTCGCGAGATCGTTGAGTGGTCCGGTCAGTCGGGACAGGAGAAACCAGAAACTTGCAACCAGCAGAAGTCCCGCAGTCAGTGCAAAGGATATGTTGGACGCCAGCGACCTTTGCAGAGGCGGCCGTTCGAACCGCGTCTCGATGTTGAGCCAATTCCCACCGGACAGCGCAATGGACAGCTCCATCTCGATGGCCGCAAGGCTGCCCTGCATCATTTCGGCGTGCATTTGCGCCATTTCCGGTGACAGGTTCGGAAGGGGCAGCAGACCTCCCTCGATTTCATGAACCTCAACCCGGATATCCCGGCTGTAGCTTTCCTGAAGCAGTGCCCGTATCCGCGCTTCGACCGCTCCACCGTCATCGTGTTGTCCGTGTGCAACCGACGGCTCGTCTGTAAGGTCGAACCGTACGAGCGGAGACGTTGCCGCGCGGACGATCTGGGCATGCAATTCCGGGGGTGCGCCTTCAATCAACTGTGCGACATTTGCGGCCCTTCCGGCGGCTTCGGCACCGATGGCGGCCTGAATGGCTAACGAGCGTTCATCAACGAAAAACCAAAGACTCAGAGCTTGCGCGAGGATCAAGACACCGAGGACCAGAAGGGCAATCTGTGCACGCAACGTCCGCGGAAGCAGCTTCATTCGCAAATCTCGACATCGCAGGAAAGACTATACCCCCATGCCGGACAGTCGCGATGATCTTCGGGCGCAAAACGTCCTCTTCCATCTTCCGGCGCAACCGGCTCACCTGATTGTCGATGGTTCGGTCCAATGGACCGGCGACCCGGCCGGTGCTCAATTTGAGCAGCTCCTCGCGGCCAATGACCGTCCTTGGCCTTTGCAGGAACAGGGTCAGGAGTTTGAGTTCACCGGATGTAAGTTGCGTACGCGAACCGCCTTGGTCAATCAGTGTGCGGCCATCGAAATCCAGCTTTAGGTGTGCAAACTTCAACGTTTTCCCCGCAAAACCATTCGGTTTTGGGATCAGCTGCGTCCGACGCAATATCGCGTTGATCCGCGCCACCAGTTCCTTGGGATTAAACGGCTTGGCGAGATAATCGTCTGCCCCGCCATCCAGACCCGCGATGCGGTCTTCGTCGTCACCCAATGCGGTCAGCATCAGGATCGGAATATGCCCTTCCTTGCGCAATCGCCTGCACGCGGACAGCCCGTCTTCCCCCGGCATCATCACATCGAGGACAATCAGATCGAAATGCGCTTCCGCCAGCCTTGCGTCCATCTCAACTGCATTTTCCGCCGCTGAAGCACGCATGCCGTTGCGTTCCAGATAACTGGTGACGGATTTCCGAATCTCTGAATGGTCATCGACGACAAGGATGCGTGGCAGATCGCTCATGCCGCCAACATAGTCATTTTCACCAAGGGACGCCCATCCCGTGTTTGTAGCCAAATGTAACAGCGCGGGCAGTCGACTTCGGGATACCGAGCAACTATTTAAGGAAGAACAACGAGGAGTTTTAAGTGAACCGACGTGAATTTGGCCTTACGGCACTCAGCCTGGCCTTGGCCGGGCCTGCTTTGTCGCAAACCGCCGCACCCACGTTGCAGGTGACAAAGACACCGACCTGCGGCTGCTGCGGCGCTTGGGTAAATGAGATGATCGCTGCCGGTTTCAAGGCATCGGTCGAGGACGTGGATTACGACACGCTTCAGGTTCTGAAGCAGAAACACGGCATCGCGCCGGAACTGGCAGGATGTCACACTACGTCCGTGGGCGGATATTTCGTCGAGGGTCACGTGCCTGCGGCTGACATCGGGCGGTTGCTGAGCGAAAAACCTGTCGCGCGCGGACTGACAGCACCGGGAATGCCCATGGGTTCGCCCGGCATGGGCCCCCAAGGTGATCCCTATGATGTGCTGCTTGTACTGATGGATGGGTCGACGCAAGTCTTCGCAACCCACGGCTGACGTGTTTGCCCGCGATACGTTCCGACAAAGTTTTTCGCCGACCTTACCATTCGGCAGATTTTGTTGGAACGTATCCGTTCTGAGCTTGGCAAGCATATTGCCGTTCCTGCTTGTCTACATCCTCGCAACGCCTGGTTTTGCGACGCTGCTGCTGACGAATGGGACCGCGCTCTCGCGCTTCCTCCGGCAGGTCTTTACCAATGGGTTTGTGGTCGTTTTCCTCGTGAATTACTTGGGGTTCGTTTCCGCATCGGTCGCGCTGAAGCAGTACCAGCATCGGCCGATTGTTTACCTGGTTTTAGATGGCCTGCTGCGGAGTGTCGCATTCATTGGGGTTCACATTGCCGTCTATGTGATGTCGGCCGATCTGTTCGGCTCGTTCAACGGCAGCCGTGCAACAGCTTTGAGCGTGGTCGGACCAACGCTCGAGCGGTCGTTCATGTTTGGGAACATCTCGGGCGTATATCTCTATGCCCTGGCGCCCGGCACCTTCATCGCGCTTCTGGTGGTTCTGACAGAACCTTCTGGCGAGGCATCGAAGCCTACCATGTTCAGGACAATGAGCATGGCCTTGCTGTTCAGCCTGACCCCGATCCCCCTCGTCACATTCCTGTCCTATGCGTTGGATCTGGCAACCTGACGGGCCAACTTGGTCAACGACCCGCAGGCTGTCATCTGATCAAATTGTATCCGAATGTACCCTTGACCTTGCCTCACTGGAATGTCGCAGAAGAACACGAGCATATTCTGGAGAGCTACATGTCTGACAATCAAAGTCAAAAATCCACCGGTTCATCGAAACTGATGCAGTATGGTATGATGGCCTGTTGTGCCGTTATGTTGTTTCCAGTCGCCGCATTCTTTATTGCAGGCGGCACGATCGCGGGTCTGTGGGGCAACGTCGGCCTTTTTGCGCCGCTCGCACTTTGTCTTGGTGCGCATGTCGTCATGCACAGGATGATGGGAAAGTCGTGTCACGGGTCAAGAGTTGAACAGGCGAACGAGGCGACTGTGGATGCAGAATTTGAAGATGGCCAAGCTCCCGAACGAGAACTGGTACGCGCCCGCTAGAACGCGGCTGACAATCGGAATTCCGATTGCAGGTATTCTGGCCCTCGGCGGTTGTGCCCAGTCGGCCTCGGGCAAGCTTTGCCCACTTGAGCCCCCTTCCGTGACACGGGATGCGGCACACGACGTCATGCTTCCCGTAGGATGTCGCTTGGTCGGTCAGTCTGAAGGTACTACCCACGAAATAGTCTGTGACGACGGCCGGACCGGATGGGCTTTCGATTAAGCGCCAAACCTTGATCCTGCCTCACATTCACCTGCACAGCGACGGTCGCCCACGCCACTACGGGCGCAACCGTTCCAACGCGCTTTGCACGGCTTGACGGCGCGGGTCATCTCCCGGCACCTCCGACAACAGGATTTCAGCGTGTTCAAACGCCGCGATTGCCGGCGCGGTATCACCCAGAACCGAATAGGCATTGCCAAGCCGCATCCATCCATCAAGATCGTCAGGCTCATCTTCCAGCCGCGTGGCCAGCCGTTCGACCATCGAGCGGATGAAATCCTGTCGTTCCTCCACACTCATGTCCTGCGCGTTTTCGATGTCTTCCTGTGTCGGGCCGGACGCACTGGTCTTCGGGGCATAGTCGGCCAGCGAGATCGGAGCCTTGCCGATCTTCGCGCCAATCCGGTTGGCTTCGCCAACAAAGCTTTCCATCCACGGGAAAAACCTATCCGCATCGTCCAGCCGGGCCACCAGCGTTTCGTGAGCCCGAGCCTCATCGCCCTTCTGCTCGAGCGAGACTGCCTTGAAAAAGGCAGCACCGGGATTGGAAGGATCCAGTTCGTACGCCCGATCAATCGCGGTGTCCGCTTCAGGTGTCACCACACCTTGCTCTGCGTAGATCAGAACCTCGGCCAACATGGAGAAGACGGCGGAATCGGCCTCCGGTCGTTGTGCGACAACTCTATATGCATCGGCTGCATCCGCATACCGGCCCATTTTCGAATAGGTTTGCCCCAGCAGCATCCAGCCTTCCGAAGGCCCGCCTTCGGGGTCTGAACTGAGCCGGACGTACAGACGATCTGTCAATTCGGCGATTTCCGCCGCTTCCTGCCGTTCAGTGGCACGTTCGGCAAAGGCGACACCTGGGATCTCTGGCGAGCCCATTGCGGAGTAATATCCAAAAGCGAAGACCGGCACGAACACTGCGCTCAGAACGACCATCAAGCGGCCCCTGCCGCCGGTTTCCCATCTGACAGAACGGACCGGCGCGACTGCACGAGGATCCGTCTCTTGATCTCCTGCTCCGCCGCCGTGGCCTCGGTGTCGGAAATGACACCGCGCTCAAGATCCCGCCGAACCTCATCCAACTGATCCATGAGGACCGCATCCGTGGCGTCAGCCGGGACGGGTGTCCGCGACGACCGATGGCGCAGCGGCAGGCCCATGAAAAGCAGACCTACAACGGATAACAGGGCGAAAACCAACCAGATCATGAACCGTCCTTTGAAGCGTTCTCTTCAATGAAACGCGCAATTTCCGCTTTTTCGTCATCGGAAAATCCCGTTGCGGCAGCCCTGCGCCGGCTTCTCGAAATGACGGTCCAGCCGACAAGCAGCGAAACAAGCGCAAACACGAAGGGCGCCATCCAGAGCGCGAGAGTGGCGCGATTCAGGGGCGGGCGCATCAGGACATAATCGCCATACCGGGCGTGGATGTACGCGATGACCTCCTTGTCGCTGTCACCGGCAACAAGCCTTTCGCGCACCAGTATGCGCAGGTCCCGCGCAACCCCGGCGTTGGAGCTGTCGATGTCCTGATTCTGGCAGACAACGCAGCGCAGTTCCCGTGATATTTCACGGGCGCGTTGCTCCAGTACAGGATCCTGCAACATCTCGTCTGGCTCGACCGCCAAGGCCGTCACCGGAAGCAGCAGGAGGAAAGCAAATGCGATATACCTCATCCGTTCTGGCCCCTTGCTAACGCGCCAGCCTGGATCAATGCTTCCCTGAATGTGGAAATCGCCGTTTCGCCCACGACGGGGCCGACATATCTGAACAACACCGTCCCGTCAGAGCCGACAATGAATGTTTCAGGTACGCCCGAAAGGCCCCATTCAATCCCCACTCTGCCGCTCAGATCAGACCCGATCCTTTCGTAGGGATTGCCAAGCTCAGCAAGCCATTTAGTCGCATCCTCCGGCTTGTCCTTGTAATTGATCCCGAACAACGTCAGCCCGTCCTTTTCGACCATCTGGGTCAGAACCCCGTGTTCGGCCCGGCAGGGCACGCACCACGAGGCAAACACGTTCACGATGACCGGTCGCGGGTTCCCGACCAGATCGGCGCGGGAAAGCCCTGGCGTCTCCAACCCGTCGACAGCGGCCAGATCGAATTCGGGTGCCGGCTGCGAGATCAGAACCGAAGGAATGTTGTTCGGGTCCCGGTCCGGGTTCAAGCCCCACAGAAAAAACCCCCCGAAAATGGCCGCGATTGCCAGCGGAATGAATGCCAGTATACGTCCCATGCCTACTCCGCAGGAAGTGCTGCGGGCGCTGTCGCCTTGCGACGGGGTGCCCCGACGCGCAACCGCCGGTCAGACAGCGAAAGACCCCCACCAAGCACAAGCATCGCCGATCCGATCCAGATAAAGTTGACCAGAGGTTCATACAGGATGCGCAGGGTCCAAGCCCCTTGCGTGCTCTCGTCCTCGGCGGCCGGATTTGCGATGGACGCATAGAGATCACCGGCCATTGTCGATCTGATGGCGCTCTCTGTGGTGGTGGTTTGCGCGACCGGATAGGTACGCCGCTCCGGGAAGAGATCGGTGACATAGTTCCCCTCCCGGGCCACACGAAGCGTGCCACGATCCGCGAAGTAATTTGGCCCACGCACACGTTCGGCCCCCTCAAAGGTGACATCGAACCCACCAATGCTGACCTCTGTACCGGGCCGGACAAAGATGATTTCCTCGGATTTCCAGACCGTCGAGCCGATAAATCCGAACATCGCCATCGCGAGCCCCGCATGAGCCAGTGTCATCCCATGAGAGGATCTGGGCAGGTTGCGTGCACGGCGCACCGATTCCGGGAACGGTGCCTCAAACAGCTTTATGCGCATCGCCCATTCCCGCAGGGTTGAGAAAAACAGCCAGAATGCAAGCATCAGCGACAGATACCCCAACACCGGACCGCCCTCGGCGAGATACCAGGTCACCAATGTCGCGAGCACGGCCAGAACGACCACGAAACGCAACCGCTGCAGAACGCCCGCCAGATCGGCACGTTTCCAGGACAGGTAAGGCCCCAGCCCCATCGCAAAGACGAGCGGCAGCATCACGGGAATAAAGGACGCATTGAAGAAGGGCGGCCCACCGACAGTTTTTCACCGCCCGTCGCGGCTTCGTAGAAGAGCGGGTACAAGGTGCCGAACAGCACAATGCCGGTGGCCGTGGCCAGCAGCAGGTTGTTCACCAATAGCCCCGCTTCCCGGCTGATCGGCTTAAACAGGCCGCCGGGCTCCATTGTCGGCGCGCGCCAGGCAAACAGAGCAAGGGAACCGCCGATCGAAACGGCCAGCAATCCAAGGATATAAAGTCCCCTTTCCGGGTCGACCGCGAATGCATGCACAGAGGTCAGCAGGCCCGATCGGACAATGAACGTGCCCAAGAGCGATAGGGAAAAAGTCAGGATCGCCAGAAGGATTGTCCAGCTTTTGAACGCATCCCGTTTCTCCGTCACGATTGCGGAATGCAGCAGTGCCGTGCCCATCAGCCATGGCATGAAACTGACGTTCTCAACGGGATCCCAGAACCACCAGCCGCCCCAGCCAAGCTCATAATAGGCCCACCAGGATCCCAGCGCGATGCCTGCGGTCAGGCTCATCCAGGCAGCCAGCGTCCACGGACGTACCCACCGTGCCCAGGCCGCGTCCACCCGCCCTTCGATCAGGGCGGCAACCGCGAACGAAAAGACAATCGAGAACCCGACATACCCGAAGTAGAGAAGCGGCGGGTGCATGGCGAGACCGACATCCTGCAATAATGGGTTGAGGTCCTGACCGTCGTCTGCCGGAGGGAAAACGCGGTCGAAGGGATTGGACGTCAGCAGCATGAAAGTCAGGAAACCGACACTGATCCAGGCCTGCACCGACAGCGTTCTTGCCTTCAGCGACAGAGGAATGTTCGATCCGAAGAGGGCGACCGCCGCACCAAACACCGTCAGGATAAGGGTCCACAGCAACAGGGATCCTTCGTGACTGCCCCAGGTGCCTGCCACCTTGAACAGCATCGGTTTGAGTGAATTGGAATTCTCCACCACGTTCTTGACCGTGAAGTCGCTTGTGACGAAGGCTTGCATCAGCGCCAGAAACGCGATGCCGACAAAGAAAACCTGACCGAACGAGGACCATCTGGCAGACTGCATCCACAGGATGTTTCCGCGCCCCGCACCGAGGATGGGCAGCACACTTTGAACAAGCGCCATGGCCAAGGCCAGTGCCAGCGCGAAATGACCGATTTCAGGTGTCAAAGGATCATCAGCCTCTTCAATGAATTCACTGGATCGACGTCTGTCTAGCAAATCGTCCGGCGAACTGTGAGTGGTTGCTTTGTCACCGTTTGTAACAGGATGCTGTGACAAATGATTACAAAACGGCCCGCGCTTGGCCTTTAATCAAAGCGCTATAACGCCAATGTATCTAGGGTAAGTCTGAAAGGAATGAGAAATGAAAAAACAAGAAATTATTGCGCTTGGCGTGGTGATCGCGGTTGGCATGGCGCAAACAGCATTTGCGGAATCCGACGGGGCTGCCGACAGCAAGCCTGACAGCGGGAATATGTCCGGCATGGCGATGGGCGATGGCGACAATCAGATGGGCATGATGGGCGGGGACATGATGCCGATGATGCGAAAAATGATGAAGATGCATGCCGCTATGATGGGTGGCCAGGGCAACATGATGGGAATGATGGATCGGGACATGATGTCGACAATGATGTCCGGTGGACAGCCTCATGAAATGGCCGCGCAGATGTCCGAAAAAATGCGGGAGTTCGATGCGAATTCCGATGGAGCGTTGACACTTGACGAGTTCGAAGCCTTGCATATGGACGCAATGCGCGCGCGCATGGTAGATCGCTTTCAGCATCTCGATGCGGACGGTAACGGCCAGATCTCTCAGGACGAGATGGAAGATGCCGGTACACGGATGAGCAAAATGAACGGTACTTCCACCGGAACGGACATGGAAGGTCATCATGACAGCGAATAAGGGTCAAGCCTGCGGCACTCAGCTTGATGGGGGCAAATTATGGCCTTCTTTCTGACGCGCCGCGGCGCAAGCCTTGCGATGTTGGCCAGTTCCGTTGCACCTTTCTCGGCTGTCGCCCAGACCGCCGAGGTCTGGTCGGCGGACATGGCAGCAGATGCGCTGCAACAGGACCTGATCCGGATGATCGACGTTCGGTCGCGACCGGAATGGACCGACACCGGCGTTGCCGACGGTACCTGGCCCATCAGCCTGCATGAGGACCGTTTCGCCGAGCGGCTTTTTGCCGCCCGGGAACGGGCCGAAGGGCGGCCTGTCGCGCTCATCTGTGCGACAGGCGGGCGGTCTGGCCGCGTCATGCGAAGTCTTCGGCAGGCTGGCTACAGCGGCTTTCTTGACGTATCCGAAGGCATGCTCGGTTCTGCCGCCGGACCGGGCTGGATCGCGGGCGGTTATCCGGTCGTCAGTGTCGATATGGCTCTGGCGGCGCTGCCAGAGGAATTGAGTTGAAGTGAAACTGTTGAACCGTCGAGAACTGTTGGGCCATGCCGCAGGCTTTGGGGCTGCATTTGCCCTGCCATCGGCTGCATTCGCGGCATCGGACAAGAGGCTCGCGTATCCTCCCCTTCTCGATGCGACGACATCCCGGCTTTTTCAGCTGGAAGCCCGCACGGGCGAGACCCGTTTTGACGACGGTGCCGCCAGCGAAACGTTCGGCTACAACCAGGGATACCTTGGCCCGACGATCCGGGTGCAGGCCGGGGTCGAGACACGGGCAGAGGTGCACAACACGCTTGGCGAGCCGATGTCGGCGCATTGGCACGGGTTGGTTGTTGCCGGTGAGTTCGATGGCGGACCACATCAGGCCATCGCACCGGGAGACACCTGGAAGCCGGTGCTGGACCTTGACCAGCCCCCGGCAACGGCCTGGTATCACAGCCACATTCACGGCGCGACGGCACGGCAGGTCATGCTGGGGCTGGCGGGTGTTCTGCAGGTGACGGATGACGCGGATGACGCCCGTGGATTGCCATCCGCCTACGGGGTCGATGATCTGACCCTTGTATTGCAGGACCGTCAGTTCAACTGGCGCGGACGCCTGAAATACGATCCCGGCATGCACCAGTCCATGAACGGGTTTCAGGGCGACACAATGGTTGTGAACGGTCAAATCGGCGCGTCGGCAGCGGTTCCGAAGGGGATCGTGCGGTGCCGTGTCGTCAACGGCTCGAATGCGCGGGTTTACCGCCTGTCCATGTCTGACAGCCGGTCGCTTCATCTCATCGCGACAGATGCCGGATTTCTGGATCGACCGATTGCGCTGAACCGCCTGACCCTTGCACCAGGAGAGCGCGCAGAAGTGCTTGTGGATTTCACAAGCGGGCGGGACAGTGTTTTGAAGTCCGACGATATCATTAATTCGGCCATGGGCGGAATGATGGGCGGCGGCGGTTCCGGCAGTCCATTCACCGTGCTGCCTTTCGCTGTCGACACAACCCTTCCGGTTCGCATCGACGCCCTGCCCGGCTCTCTGGACGGGCAGTTGCCTGATCTTGCGGTCAAGGACGCGCCAGTCCGACGTCTGTCACTGGATATGTCGATGGGCATGGGGATGATGTTCTCGCGGTCCGGTAACCGATTTTCGATCAACGGCGCGTCATACGATTCGGGAACGCTCAATTTTTCCACCAAACTCAACAGCATCGAGCGTTGGATTGTGCGTGGGGCCATGATGATGCACCCGTTCCATGTTCACGGCGTCCGGTTTCAGGTCCTGTCGGAAAACGGTACGGCACCGCGTGCAGAGAACAGGGGTTGGAAGGATACGGTACTGGTGGATGGTGAAGTGGAGCTTGCGATGAAATTCGAAAAACCTGCCTCAGCGGCTGCGCCCTACATGTATCACTGCCACATTCTGGAACACGAAGACGGCGGCATGATGGGGCAATTCAGTGTTGCTTAGCGCAGAAATCCCTTTACCCTCCGCTGACAGGAACCTTTAGGGGAATCCTATTCCTCGATAGAGGTTTGAGATGAAAACCGAATTGCACATCAAGCGGCTGACCCTCGCCGGCGGGCTGTTGATCGTCATCTCTGCGCCTATGCATTTCATCTTGCCCGAGCAAAGACCAATTGTCTTCGCAGCTCTCTTTCTTTTGGTGCTCCATGCCGCTTAGCAAACCGCGCCTGCATCGGGTTGGGCTATGGTTGGTGGTTGCGCTTGGCGTACTTTTGATAGCCATATGGGCAATGGGATATGGCCCGGCGATAGCCCGCGAGACTATCGAGGTCTGGATAGAGCGGGCCGGCGCTTTGGGACCGTTGCTCATCATCGTGCTCATGATGGTTTCGATCGTGGCAAGCCCCATTCCAAGTGCACCGGTCGCACTGGTGGCAGGCGCGGCGTATGGTCATGTTGCCGGAGCTGTCTATGTCGCCATCGGGTCGGAACTGGGTGCACTCGTGGCATTCATCATCGCCCGCTATATCGGGCGCGACCACGTTGAGCGCTGGCTTGGGGATAAGGCCGGTTTCGGGTTATTGGGCTCTCAAAATCTGTTGATGTTGACGGTGTTCGCGTCTCGCCTCTTGCCCTTCATCTCGTTTGACGCAATGAGCTACGCTGCCGGTCTCAGCCGCCTGCGCCTTTGGCGGTTCCTGATCGCAACTCTGGCAGGCATTCTTCCAGCCAGTTTCCTGCTCGCGCATTTCGGAGCAGAGGCCATGTCGGGAGATTTCGGCACTGCTGAGTGGATCATCATCGGTCTTGGATTGATGACTGCCGCACCGTTGCTGGTCGCAGCGCTCTGGCGAACAAATCGGTCAACCAACGCTTCCTAAGTCTGTCAGCAAAAATGAAAACCGTGATTGCCTACTTTACCATTGACCTTCCCCCACAGGAAGCTGCGACCGTGAATCGCTATGGATACACAAACACCACAACTCCGCCGGGATTTCCTGTACTACGCCACCGCCGGAACGGGCGCGGTTGCCGTAGGGGCTGCGGTCTGGCCATTGCTCAATCAGATGAACCCATCCGCCGATGTCCGCGCGCTGTCCCAGATCCGCGTCGATATCTCCGGTGTGGAACCCGGAACGCAATTGACTGTCAGTTTTCTCGGCAAGCCGGTGTTCATCCGGCACAGGACCGACGCGGAAATCGCGCAGGCCCGTTCGGAAGATGTGCTTTCCCTTCCTGATACCGTCGCCAGAAATCCCAACATATCCGGAGATGACCTGGCCACCGATGCAAACAGGGCAGTGGCGGGAAATGAGAATTTCTTGGTCATGATAGGCGTTTGCACGCATCTGGGATGTGTACCACTTGGTGACGGAGCCGGCGATTTTGGTGGTTGGTTCTGTCCCTGTCATGGCTCCCATTATGATACAGCAGGACGCATTCGAAAGGGTCCGGCACCGGAGAACCTGCATATTCCCACGATGTCGGTTTCGGAAGACATGATACTGACCCTGGGCTGACAGGAGCTTCGCGCATCGCGAAGGCCCATACAAATTCATACGCAGCGTTGTCGGAAGAGTCTTGACCCTCCAGTAACTGGAAGGGTTATGTGTTCAATTGTCTTGAAAACGGGAATTAGAAGATGGCCACGGACCAAGAACATCATCACGACATGACGCGCACCTCGACCGCATCAGACCCAGATACAGCGACCGACCCGGTGTGCGGCATGACCGTCGAGATAGACGAAGACACGCGCAGTGCCGAGTATGATGGAGAGGTCTTTCATTTCTGCTCGGAAAACTGCGAAACCAAGTTTGGCAAAGACCCATTTTACTATGCGTCGGGAAACGCCCAAAAGACACCAGCACATGGCGAGGCCGGTACGCAATGGACCTGCCCGATGCATCCGCAAATCCTGAAGGATGAGCCCGGGTCCTGTCCGATCTGCGGCATGGCGCTTGAACCGATGCTTCCATCGGACGAGCCGTCAGAAGAGTTGTCCGATTTCACAACACGCATGTGGATCAGCGCGGCAGCCGCCGTTCCGCTGGTTATCCTGACGATGGGTGAACTGGTCGGCCTACCTGTGCGGGAATGGATCGGACATCAGACGGCTGTCTACATCGAATTCGTCCTCGCAACCCCGATCATTCTCTGGGCGGCTCTTCCCTTCTTCAAAAGGGGGTGGGAATCGATCAGGAATATATCGCCGAACATGTGGACCCTGATCGCGCTTGGCGTCGGGGCTGCCTATATCTATTCGCTTGCCGCAACATTCCTGCCCGGCATTTTCCCCGAAGCGTATCGAAACGGCCAAAGCGTCGGGACATATTACGAAGCTGCGGTTGTGATCGTTGCGCTGATCTTTGTCGGTCAGGTGCTCGAGTTGCGCGCCCGCGAACGGACGGGTGATGCCATCCGTGCATTGCTCGATCTCGCACCAAAAACGGCGCGGCGGATCCTGCCGGACGGGACGGAATATGACGCACCTCTCGAACACATTGTTGAGGGTGACAGGTTGCGGGTACGCCCCGGCGACAGCATACCCGTCGATGCCGAGGTCCTCGAAGGGCATTCATCTATCGACGAAAGTATGATCACCGGAGAGCCGTTGCCGGTCGAGAAAACACAAGGCGACCGGGTCACAGGCGGCACGATCAACAAGAACGGCACATTGGCGATCCGGGCCACACAGGTCGGTGCGGACACGGTCCTGTCCCAGATCGTGGACATGGTGGCAGGTGCAAAGCGGTCGCGCGCGCCGATTCAGGGTCTGGCGGACCGGGTATCGTCCGTCTTTGTTCCGACGGTTGTCGTCATTGCGATCATATCCTTCGTTGTCTGGCTGTTCTTAGGGCCCGATCCCGCGCTCGCCTTCGCTGTTACTGCAGCCGTATCCGTTCTTATCATTGCTTGCCCCTGTGCCTTGGGCCTTGCGACGCCCATTTCGATCACAACGGCGGCGGGCCGCGGGGCACAGGCTGGCGTTCTGATCAAAGACGCCGAAGCACTGGAACGCATGGCGCGTGTCGATACCGTCATCGTTGACAAGACCGGAACACTCACCGAAGGGCGCCCCAAGCTGACAGACGTGGTGCCCACGGGGGACAAGGCTGAAAATGACCTGCTGACAATGGCTGCGGCCCTCGAACGGGGCTCCGAACATCCGCTGGCCGAAGCAATAGTCGAGGGTGCGCTGGCACGGGGGCTGACGCTTCCGAACGCAACGGAATTCGAAGCCGTGACTGGCAAGGGCGTGAAAGGCATGGTCGATGGCCAGGTCGTGGCACTTGGGAATCCCGCCATGATGGCAGAGATCAACGTTGACGCTTCGATTGCGGAATTTGCTGCGGACGACCTTCGTGAATCTGGAAAGACAGCAATGCTTGTGGCGATAGATGGCACTTTTGCCGGCATTGTCGCTGTTGCCGATCCCATCAAGGAGTCCACGGCAGACGCCATCGATGACCTTCATCGCCTCGGTCTCAGGGTCATAATGGCAACCGGTGACAATCAGAAAACCGCCGAAGCC
Organism: Sulfitobacter faviae; assembly: GCF_029870955.1. NCBI lineage: Bacteria > Pseudomonadati > Pseudomonadota > Alphaproteobacteria > Rhodobacterales > Roseobacteraceae > Sulfitobacter > Sulfitobacter faviae. Next base: position 72,611 of record NZ_PGFQ01000005.1, read on the forward strand.
GTCGCCGCAAAGCTGGGTATTGATGAAGTCCACGCAGGCGTCTTGCCCGAAGACAAGAAGGCATTGGTGGACTCCCTCAGACAAGAAGGGGCCCGGATCGCCATGGCAGGAGACGGCGTGAACGATGCCCCTGCCCTGGCGGCGGCTGATGTGGGCATTGCGATGGGCACCGGTGCCGACGTTGCCGTGGAAAGCGCAGGCATCACCCTTCTGGGTGGTGATCTTGTCGGCATCGTGCGTGCGCGCCGATTGGCAAAGGCAACGGTGCGAAACATCAAGCAGAACCTGTTTTTTGCCTTCGCCTACAATACCGCAGGTGTGCCCATCGCGGCTGGTATTCTCTACCCGTTTTTCGGCCTTCTTCTGTCGCCGATGATCGCCGCCGCCGCGATGAGCCTGTCTTCGGTCTCCGTCATTAGCAATGCACTGCGGCTGCGACGGGTACGGCTTTAGTCGCAAACTAAGGAGATAGATGATGGCAGGCGGACATCAGGGGCATATGCCGTCCGGCGGCAAGGGGCTGGCGATATCAGCCTAGTTGACCGGCATCTATTTTGTGATTGAACTGGCGATTGGCCTATGGACAGGGTCAATCGCGGTCATCTCCGACGCGTTCCATACCTTTTCGGCCGTGGGCGGTGTGCTGGTCGCCATTGTCGCGGCGCGTATGGCGTTGCGTCCGGCGGATGAAGAGCGGAGCTTTGGCTGGGCGCGCGCCGAAATCATCGGCGCCCTTGTGAATGGCGGCTTCTTGCTGGCCATGGCGGTTGTTGTCATCGCGATGGCTGCCATGCGCATGTCTGCGCCAATTGATCTTCCAACGGGTCCGATGCTGATTGCGGCTGCCGGGGGGCTCTTTACGGAGTTCATTTCGCTTGCGCTGATCTGGAAGCAAAGCAAGGAAGATCTGAACACGAAGGGAGCGTTCTGGCATATCATCCAGACCTTTGTTGGCAGTCTGTTGATCATCGTGACCGCCCTCGCAATCGAATTCACCGGGTTTCTGCTGATCGACCCGCTGCTTGGCATGGCGTTCGGGTTTGTCCTGCTATGGGCGAGCTGGGGATTGCTGAAAGAAGCGGCGCATCTTTTGATGGAAGGCACGCCTCCCGAAGTGAGTCTGCCTGAAATCAAACGTACCCTTGAAGAACTGCACGAGGTTTCCGATGTTCACAATATTCATGCCTGGGCGCTGACAAGTGGCAAGCATGTCTTCTCCGCGCATCTGCGTGTCACAGAGCAAGCAGATCAAGAAGAGGTCCTGCAAACCGCCTACGACATGCTGCGTAAGGACTTCGGGTTCTTTTTCGCAACTCTGCAGATCGAAACACGGTGCTTCGACGAAAGCGGCGCTGAGGCAATCGACCTTTCAGCGGCGAGCAGTAAGACAGGGCATAACGGCGATCTTTGAAAACAGGTCATCGTCGCGGGCAGCAATTCTCATTGTTATCGGGCAAGCGAAATACCCGCCAAGCTTTGCTACCGCACCTTTTGTTATCTCGAACCGGGCATGGTCCGGCTGATCCATTCAGGGGCGCAAATGATACGTTCCCCGGGTCGGATTTGCGATCCGGCCATCATTCACAAGCTTTCGCAAGGCCCGATAGGTGGCCTCGTGCGAAAGGTGCAGCGCGCTGGCAAAATCGACAACGGAGCTTTCAAGCAGGCCCGCCACCATACCGGCATAGACCCGTTCTTCTGCGCGGCGGATGCCTACGATCTCAAGCGCCTGACGTTGCGCTTGTATCTGCTGGGCCGCTTGCCGCGCATAGGCGCGTGCAAAATCCGGATCTGCAAAGGCAGACAAGACCGCCGCTTTGTCGATCTGTACAAACGCCCCAGCCTCCGCCACGACCGCATCGCAGTGGTATCTATCCGAAAACACCGATGCTTCGGCAAGGCTCATCCCGGGCTCGGCACGGTAGATGATAAATCGTTCGCCATCCGGGCCGACACGCTCAAGATGAACGCGCCCGCACTTAATAACATAAAGGCCGCAGGTCCGCGCGCCCTGACGAAAGACCGTATCCCCTGCGGCCCTCGTCAGCGGACGCAAGGCGGAGGGCGGTATGAGATTATAGGGTTCAGGCATCATATGATCCAAATCATATTTCAGGGTCCGATCAGGTACTAGGCTGAATCCGAATACACTCAGGAAAGGCTGGTCCATGCGACTGATACCCGTTCTCTTCGCTGTCTTGCTTGCGACACCCGTTACGCCGCAACAAATGCATTCATCCATGGGTCACGCGTCCGACGCCCCAGGAAACCGGCCAGTCCGCCTTCGCCGCATTGGCCGAAATAGTTGTGCTGCTCCAGGCCGATCCCGAAACCGATTGGGGCGCCGTCAATATCGACAAACTGAGGGACCATCTGGTCGATATGGACCTTTTGACACGAAAGGCAGAGGTCACCCGCATTCTGCGGCCCGACGGGGCACGGTTCGAAGTGCGTGGCAGCCCGCGTGTCCTGTCGGCCATCAACACAATGGTTCCCGCCCATGCACCGTTCCTTGCCGGTGAAACAGGCTGGAGTGTTGCGTCAGAAGAAATGGAGGATGGTGTCGCACTGATCGTGGGTGGCGATGGTGAACAAATACAGGGCCTTGGTTTCTTTGGTCTGATGACAATCGGTGTACATCATCAAGAGCACCATCTGATGATTGCGAAAGGACGCAAGCCGCATCATTGAGCACGCGCCCAAGGCTCATATGCGGACCCAGGCCGCAATGGTCACTTCGCCAACACTACGCTCGGATATTCACAAAGAATCTGATGTCGACACCAGATCCGCAGAATTAACCGTCACACGCCTGCGGACCATACGATCAGGGCCGCGCCAAGGATAATCATCGGCAACGACAGCAGTTGGCCCATTGTCAGCCCATAGCCCGCCCAATGAACCGCATGTCCAATCGGGTTGTCCTGCGTGACGAACTGCATATCAGGCTGCCGGAAGAACTCGACAAGGAACCTTGCGCTTCCGTATCCCGCCAGGAACAGGCCAGTAAGGCTTCCGGGAAAGCGCAGCCAACCGCGTTTCCAGGCCAGAAAGATCAGGACCGAGCCAAGCAGGATACCCTCCAGAAGAGCCTCATAAAGCTGGGACGGATGGCGGCCACACAGGCCCACGACGCCCGCACAGGACTGGGCCGCCTCGCCGGGGAATGCCACCGCCCAGGGCACATCGGTCGGACGGCCCCAAAGCTCGTTATTGGTGAAGTTGGCCAGCCGACCGAGGAAAAGACCCGGTGGTGTTGCAACAGCGAGCAGATCCGCCGTTGATAGAACGGGTGCGCCGTTGCGATAGCAAAAAAGCAAGGTGGCCACGACCACGCCGAAAAAGCCGCCATGAAATGACATACCACCCTGCCAGACCATGAAGATTTCGACGGGGTTCTGAAAATAGTACTGAGGTTGATAGAAAAGCACGAACCCCAGCCTGCCCCCCACGATCACGCCCAGAATGATCCATGTCAGCAGGTCTTCCAGTTGCTTGGGTTGCAGCGGCGGCGCCCCGGCCCCCCAGACTGACGAAGAGCGGACCAATGCGACACAGATGCGCCAGCCGATAAGGAGGCCAACAATATAGGCCAGCGCATACCAACGCAGGGCAAAGCGGAACGATCCGATATCAACGGCAAAAATCTCTGTTCCGATGTCAGGAAATTGGATAATCGAAGTCAGCATTCTTTGTTACCTTTGCCTGTTTCACACAAGGCCACATTTTGTTTCCCGCAACGGACGTTGGCGCGTTCAACCCTGTTGTCCCCAGCCCAAAGCGCTGTGGTGAATGTGCCATCCTTGCGTGCGGGAGTCGGTTCCGTTGAACCAGAGATGACGCACATCGCCACCCGCGTCCATGTGTTCAGGCGCTTGTATCCCATGAGTTTTGTACTTGTTTGTAACGGTTGGAAGCTCCGCCGCCTACTGGATCCGTCCGTCGCGGGAAATCAGCCGATCAAGGTCGCGCTCCATGATCTGAATTCGCTCCCGCGTCCTGCAACGACCATTGCGCAACCACATCTATGATCACGGATATGTTCATTGAAGTTGCGCGCGCCCGGCACAATTCAACGGATCATGACGGCACATAATGGTGATAACCGGGATCAAAGCAGGACCAGCGGCATCGCAAAAGGAGTTCAGATGTTTATACGGTCCCTCGCAGCGACACTTTTCATCGCTTTTGTTGCATTAGCTGCAAACGCCCCGCCCCTCTATGCGCAAGGAAAGACAATTCCATTCGATGGAAGCTGGAAAGAACAGGGCCTCTTGCGGCTCTTTTCGAACGAGTACGGCCTGCAAGGTCGGCGGCTGGACGTGATTTCCGATGGCACGGTTTCGGTTCTCTGGCGTCCGGTCAGCGCAGCCCTTGGCACCGCAAAGGCAGCAATGTGGGAATGGTCCGTCACGCAGGGTGTTAAGGGAACCGACCTCACACGGCGCGGCGGCGATGATCGCAATCTTGCTTTGTACTTCATATTCGTCGATCCGCAGACCGCAAGCACGCTTGGCCGAACAACGGCGCGCAAATTGCTGCGTGATCCCAATACGCGGGCGCTGGTTTATGTCTGGGGTGGCAATCATGCGAAAGGCGCATTGCTGAACAGCCCCTACTCGACGGGTCTCAAATCGAAAATTCTGCAAACGGCGCAAACCGGCAACTTCACCGAGAATGTGAACCTGGATCGCGATTTCGTGCGTGCGTTCGGGGACATGCCAAAGGTTCTGGTCGGTCTTGCGGTGACAGCCGACAGCGATGATACCGACGGAAAGATCCTTGCGGCCATTCAGGACCTGCAGATACGTTAGGTGCTCTCCGGTATTCCGCCAAACCTGGGCGCCAATCTGCAATGTATCAATATATCTCGCCGGGACGCCCTTCCGCAACGGTGGGGGATGTGGGTTGCAGGCCCCAGAAACGGAATACACGGAAACCCATGCTTAAGCGTCTTCAGATGATGGTTGCGCTTGGCGCAGCCACGCTCCCCCTGCCCCTGAGTGCGGCTTCGGTGCCTGTCACCCTGACGCCCGGCCTTCACCCGGATCGGGTCGCGGGACATTGCAATGCTTGGATTCAATGGCACCTGTCCCGGCCCCGAAATCAGACAGCGCTAGAACGATATTCTGCGGGCGCGGGTGGAAAACGGGCTGGAGGACGGGACCCTCGTACACTGGCATGGCATTCGGTTGCCCAACGCGATGGACGGCGTAAACGTGCTGACACAGGATGTCATCATCCCGAATGAGGGTTACGAGTACCGGTTTCCGGTTTCCGGTTCCCGATGCCGGAACCTACTGGTATCACTCCCACTACCTTTCCTACGAACAGGTCGCCCGCGGACTGTTCGGCCCCTGATCGTCGAAGAACCTGCCCCGCCAGACGTGGATCAGGACATCACGGCCATCCTCTTCGACATTCGGCTTGATGACACCGGCCAGTTCGACATGGAATTCGACCGCGCTGATTTCATAACAGCAGGTAGGCTGGGGGACTTGATGACCACCTTCCTGTCGTCTGAGCAGGCGCGGCTGGGGGATCACATCCGGTTGCGTCTGATCAATCCGACACCGGATCGCATTTTCGAGATACGTATCGACGGGCTGACGGGCTTTTGTGTGGCCTATGACGGGATGCCGCTGCCCGAGCTGGTTTCGCTGGGCAATCTAAAACTCGCACCGGCGCAGCGCATCGACATCATCGCAGATGTGACGGGTGATGTGATCCTAAGAGAAACCGTGCCTTCGGGTGGCGAGGAACTGGGGGGCATTATGTTGAACGGTCAGCGACAAATCCGGTCTGCGCCGATAGCTCCCCTCCCCGCGAACCTCGTGCCCGCGCCCGGAGAGATCACGCAAACGGCAGATCTCTTCATGCAAGGCGGTGCCGGGGACGGCGCGCACGGCGGGTTCGGGGCTGGGCCTTCAACGACGTGAGCGGTCTGCCGAACAAACCGCTGATTTCGGCAAGACGTGATGAAGCAGTGCAGGTGCGGATGGTGAACGACACTGCTTTTCCGCACGGTATCCACCTGCATGGCCACCATTTCTGGGAAACCGATCAGAATGGTGCGCGAACCCACCTTCGCGACACGACCCTCGTAGCGCCGGGCAAGACGATGACGATTGTGTGCGTACTCGACAATCCCGGCGCGTGGATGCTGCACTGCCATATGCTGAGCCATCAGGCTGATGGCATGGCGACCTGGGTGCAAGTCAGCTGAGGTCGGAGCGGTGGTTGCGCCAACCGTTGACGCGAAGCTGTGCCACAACGGGATATCGCTCTTAACAACAAGCACAGGCCCGTCATACAAAAGTTTACATGGCACTCGCCAAAATTTGCCTATGCTCAGGTTGTGAATGACGCTGGTCTGATAATCGGAAAGGTGCGCAATGCCATCAAAAATCCATTCTGTTTTGAGTGTTGCGTATCTGTTTGCGGCCATGACGGCAAACATTGCCCTTGCCGAGCCGTTGGAGTTCTCCGACCTGGCCCCACCGGTCGGGAACAATGCGCAGGAACCCACCCTGTTCGCACTGCAAGATGATCGGGTCCTGCTGGGTTGGACCGAACCACACCCTGACGGGTTTGCGGTAGAATTGTCGGTCCTTGAAAACGCAGAATGGAGCGCGGCCCGCACTGTTACCGTGTCCGACGAACTCTTCGTGAACTGGGCCGATTTTCCGTCCGTTGTTGCGCTTGATGACGGTACCTTTGCGGCTCACTGGCTGTGGGAAAATTCCAAAAACGACTATGCCTATGACGTCAAGATCTCTCTTTCGCCGGATGAGGGCCTGACATGGAGCGCTCCGATAACGCCACATGATGATCGGTCGGTCAGCCAACACGGTTTTGTCACGCTCCAGCCGCTCGAAGACGGTTCCTTGATGTCTGTCTGGCTTGACGGACGCGCATATGACAAGCCGCTTTTCACCAGCGCAGCCAGCAACTACCCGGATGCCATGCAGTTGCGCGCAACCCGGATCACGCCCGAAGGCACGCGAACCGATGATGTTCTTGTCGATGCGCAGACCTGTTCATGCTGCCAGACGTCCGCCGCATCGCTGGACGATGGCACCGTCCTTGTCGCATACCGCGACAGAACAGATGCGGAAATCAGGGATATATCTGTCGTAAGACACCAAGGCGGCATGTGGTCAGAACCAACAAACGTCCACAATGACGGCTGGGAAATCTCCGGCTGCCCGGTCAATGGCCCCGCCATCGCGACCGCCAGCCAAACAGCCGCCGTGGCCTGGTTCACGGCTGCAAATGACAAGCCGGAAGTCAAGGTTGCGTTCTCTTCCGACGGCGGAAGGAATTTTGGCGATCCGGCGAAAGTCAGCCTGGGCATTGCTGCCGGTCGGGTAGATGTTCTCATGCTGGACCCTCAGACTGCGTTCGTGACGTGGGTCGAATGGGCAAATGAGAGCGAGGTGATCCTTGCTTGCCAGATCACAACCGGTCAGCAGTGTAAGGACCTGCAACTGATTGCGCGAAACAACGGCGCAGGTTCGGTCAACTTCCCGCGCACGGCGCGAACGAATGAAGGGGTTTACCTGTCGTGGACACAGCCCAGCAACTCGGATGATCCGGAACCGAGTTCGACTATACGCACGGTTTTCGCTTCCTATTGAAGGTTTCCGGACGAAAGCCGATGGTTCTTTCGCTTGGCTCACATCAGGAGTGGGTCCATCGATCACCGTCAACACGAATTGCATTTCCTGCAATAGGGCTACCGGCAAATGACGGTGATTTCTCATCCATAGTGACTGGTCTCTGGCCCGGAAATTGTAGCGTGCCACGCTTTTTCATGATCCCGGTCCCGAGCATATGACCCACCAGCGCTACCCAGGTAATGCCGGTGAAATTCAGAAAGAAAGGAAGACCTGCGACAGACGTAATGCCGCCGATGGCGAACACCCACAGGCCGAACCCCTAAATCGCCGAGGGCAAAAACCAGTTCGTCTGCCCCGCGATGCGGTGCCAAACTGGTCTAAAGACGAACAACCAACCGACGGGATAGCCAATCAGGCCAACAAGACAAAAATGTACGAAATATCCCGCGAAATCACCGCTCGGCAGACCAAGGCTGCCGAGTAAGCTCCTCGCTAGCCCGTGCGGTGACAACCGCGAAAAGCCCAAGCCCGGGCTGATGATCTGACCCAACAGATCGAACGCGACGGTTGCAAAAAAAACCTGCGACGAACATTAACCCTAATGTTCGGGCGTTGAATGCGGGTAGTGAACCTGTTGTGCGAGAATCAGTGTCAACTGTATTCATGGCGATTCTTTCTTTGTATTGCGGGCGATCAAATAGACAGGGGCTAATGTAATCACCAATTGTTGACCCAGCGACGTTCTCGGCAACTCCCGATCACTTTCCATCTTGATGAGATCGGTCTGTTTATGAACCCCGCCACAATAACCAACCTAATGACAAAACGATGGGATGTGCACTGCTGGCTCTAATATGTGATTATCCGTTACCGCCGTCAGCCTCCATGCCGAGAGAATGCTGACCGCCACAAGCACTTTGTGGCTTTGTACGCGCTGGTTCACAATGAGCGCTGCTTATGAGTCGGTGTCGCCGGAATTTCTCGTCTTTTCACCCCGCGCAGCAGCTGAGTTTGGCTACATCCTTGTCGAAGGTTTGTGCGGCGAGTTTCAGCCCTTCAACCGTGGTCAGATATGGGAAGATCGTCTCTCCAAGTGCCTTGGTGGTCATGCCGAATTTAAGCGCCATTGCCAGTGTCTGAATCGTGTCCGATCCCTCTGGTGCCGCGATCTGACCGCCCAGCAGGCGGTCGGTCTTGACGTCGGCCACCAGCTTAATCACGCCGCGGGTATCGCGTGCAGCGACGGCGCGGGGCACGTTGTCGAGCGTGATCACACTGGTTTTGACCTCGTGCCCCGCCGCCCTGGCCTCAACCTCCGAAAGGCCGACGCCGGCCACTTGCGGGTCGGTAAACACGACCCAGGGCATCGCCGCATTCTCATAGCGCATCGGCTCCACTCCAAGGGCGTTGTTGATCCCCACCTTGGCGCCATAGGCCGCCATATAAACAAACTGGTCACGGTCGGTGACATCGCCTGCCGCCCAGACGCCGGCCCGTGTGGTGGCCATGTCGGGGCCGACCTTGATCAAGCCGCGTCCGTCAGTCTCGATCCCAAGCTCTTCCAAACCAAGGTCCTGGGAATTGGCGATCCTGCCGGTGGTCACAACCAGCCGCTCGGCGGTCAGATCCTCGGTCTTGCCACCCCGTTCGACAGTCAGACTGACGCCGCCCGCAGCTTTCGCGACCGAGACGTAAGCAAGACCGGTCTCGACCGTGATGCCCTCGACCTTCAGCGCCTCCGTCAGCGCCTCGGTCACCTCCGGCTCGGCACCCGGCAGAAGGCGCGAGCGGGTCACTAGCGTGACCTTCACCCCCAGTCTCGAGGCCATTTGCGCCAGCTCGCAGCCGATATAGCCGCCGCCCAGCACGAGGATGCTTTCGGGCCGGTCAGGCAGGCTCAGAAGGCCCCAGGAATCAAGTGCTTCCACGGCGTCGATACCCTCGATCGCGGGCATGTGCGGGCGCGAGCCGGTGGCGATCAGGATGCGAGGGGAGGAAATGACCCGCTCGGTGACAGCGACTCCACCCTCGACCAATCGCGCCGGGCCTTCGTCGATATAGGTGACGTTCTCATAGGCGGGCAGCAGGTCGATATATTTCTTGTGCCGCATCTCCGCGACCAGATCGGCGGTGCCTTTCACCACGCCACCCCAATCCACGGCATGGGCGCAAGGCGAGATGCCCGGAAACCGGGCAGCGGACGTGCCACCGTGCACCGCTTCGGCGGCGCGGATCATTGCCTTGGACGGTACGCAACCGACATTCACACAGGTGCCGCCGATGGTGCCGTGCCCGATAAGCGCCACGCGCTTTCCGGCATCGGCTGCCGTGATCGAGGCAGAAAACCCGGCCGAGCCGGCACCAACGACAATGAGGTCATATTGGTCGCCGCTGACCTCTTTCGATGAGCAGCAATCCTTTTTCTTGACGGTCTGGTCCATGTCTTCTTCCTTGGCCTGCGACCGGACATCGCGACGGTCGCCCGGCCAAAATTCTGAAATTACACCATCGACCCGATGTCGGAGGCATAGCTCGGATAAGCGAAAATCATGGCCTTGATCTGATTGGCGGTCTGTCCGGTGCCCATGGCCATTGCGAGCAAGTTGATCTGTTCCTCGGATCCCGGCCCGATCAAATGCGCGCCGAGGATTTTGCCGCTGCCCTGTTCGACAAGAACCTTGAATCCGGTGTGTTTAGCGCCGACGCGCAGCGACGAATACCAGCCTTCGATCTTCTCGAATTGCACATCGAATTTCAGCCCCTGCTCCCTGGCCGCCGCTTCCGACAAGCCTACCGTGGCCACCATCGGCAGGGTGAAGACCACTGACGGGATCGGCGGGTATTTGATCTCCCTAGCGTCCTCTCCGGCGAGAAGATTTTTGCCTGCGATGCGCCCCTCTGCCGCCGATACGGGAGTGAGATTGAGGCCGCTGTCGGCGCAGTCGCCGGCCGCGAAAATGGCCGGGTTGGTGGTGCGCATCGCGTTGCTCACCTTGATGCCGCGGCGCGAGTATTCGACGCCAGCGGCCTCGAGGTTCAGCCCGTCTATGTTGGGCACGCGGCCGGTGCCATGCACCACCAGGTCGCAAGTGATCGTTTCGGTGCCGTCGGGACGTTCCACGGTGACCACGAATTCGTCGCCCTGCTTCTCGATCTTCGCCACCTTCGCATTGGTGCGCAGATCAATGCCAAGTTCCTCGGTGCCTTCGACCAGCATTTCGACCAGGTCGGGATCGAAATTGCCCAGGGGACGATCCATCATCTCCAGCACGGTCACTTCGCTGGCCCCGGCGCGCTTGACGATATGGGAGAATTCCATCGCGATGAAGCCACCGCCGACAAAGGCGATGCGGTCGGGCCGCTCGGGCAGTTCAAGAAACTCGGTGCTGGTGGTCAGATGCTCTTCGCCGGGAATGTTCAGCGTCATCGGCCGCGCGCCCGTGGCGATGTGGAAATGCTTCGCCGTCAGGGTTTCGCCGTTCAACTCGATCCCATCGGGGCCGGTAAACCGCGCCTCTCCGTGCAAGACGTCGATCCCGGCCTTTTCCAGCCCGCCTTCAATGCGAGGCGGCATGTTGTCGGTGAAGCTGCGCTTGAAGGCGATCATGTCGGGCCAGTTGACCGAAGGTTGCGCCTCCAGCCCCTTGCCCTTCATGTTTTCCGTCCATTCAACGCCCTCGGTGACCGCGATCAGCATTTTCTTGGGGTCGCAGCCGCGCAGGGCGCAGGTGCCGCCATGGGGCTCGCTGTCGATGCTGGCGACGCTCCAGCCGGCATTCGCCGCCATCCGGGCGACGCCATTTCCAGCAGTGCCGCCGCCGATCACGATGAGGTCATACGTCTTGGTCATACCTGTTCCTTTCCTTGTGCCAGCTTCTCTTGATCTGGCTCACTGCTGAACTGCCTGATTTTCTAAGCCAGAGCGCATATCCCGCCACCGCCAAAGCGGCGGCAACCGAGATCCGGAGAGCAAAGCGGAACTCCAGCCAGAACAGCAGAGCCGAAAGAACAACCGCCAAGCCGATGAGAAGGGCTTTCGGACTGTGCCCTGGTCTGCCGGCTTGCTGCCACAGGGCATATGCAACCACACTCAGCGAGGCAAAGAGCATCGGGAAAAGCGCGTAGTCGAACCAACCAACAATGGCAGAAAGTCCGAACCCGGCGACGATCAGCACTAGGAACGGCGTGAAGCAACAGATCGCCACAACGACGCTGCCGATGAGGCCGCGCCGCAAAAGGGTCGTGGGTTCATTGTTATTGTTCATGTTTGTCATGCTGTCTCCAGCTTCGGGTGCGGGTCGGCGAATGCCATCAGGAATCGCCGGACTCGACGATGTCCGCCGGATAGCCGGTGGCGCGGATTGCTTCGACGATCATGTCCTGATCGGCGGCCTCGTCATCAAAGGCGACGATGTAGGTGCCGGTGCCAAAGTCCTCTCCCTCCGTGAAGTCGATGATCTCGACCGAGGGAACGCCCCGCATGGCCACCGCCACCGTGTAGGAGCAGGTCGGGCATGTCAGTTCGCCGACCCCGATATTGATGCGCTGTTCGGCGGCGCTGGCGGGGAAAGTTGCGAGAGTTCCAACGACCGCAAGGGCAAGATGAAGTGACTTCATGGGTTCGGCCTTTCAGTAGGACAGAAGGTAAGGGGTGAGATAGGGAAAGATCATCGCGACGGCGACGATGGCGGTGGCAACCCAAAGAATGGATCGCATGAGTGTCCGGTTCATGGGACGCGCGCAGGTGCCATCCGCGCAGACTGCGGCCGGGATCGGACGGTAGGCCTTGTAAAATCCATAGCCGATAAAGGCGGCACTCAACGCGAAGGTGATCCATTTGTACTGGTAGAGAACGCCCAGCTGCGCAATGAACACGCCGGTGACGCCGAAGCTGACCAGCACCAGCGGCAGGATGCAGCATGAGGTCATGGCCAGCGCGCCAAGCGCGCCGAGCCAGGTTGTCGCCCATGCTTTTTTGTCGGCAGCCGCTGTTTCGTCCATTGCCGTCTGCCAGCCCGCGAATGTGGTCTCAGTCATGGTTCGAATCGTCCTTGCCTCAGTGATGATCTGAGACTAGGCTCTGTAGTTGATACAGGCTCAAGGGGGTATGGTGTGAAAAATCATCACAGATCGGTGAAGATCCTGAGGCGCGGAGATCTCGCCAAGCTGACCGGATGCAACCTCGAAACCATCCGCTACTACGAGAACATCGGCGTCATGCCCGAGCCGCCGCGCACGTCGAAGAATTACCGGGCCTATGACGAGAGCCATGTCGGGCGCCTGCGCTTCATCATGCGGGCGCGCGAGCTGGGGTTCACGCTGGACGAAGTCCGCGATCTGCTCGCATTGGTCGATGGCGGGGTCCAGACCTGCGGAGAGGTGCAGGGTCTTGCAATTTCGCATCTCGCCTCGGTCCGCGCCAAGATCGACGATCTCAAACGCATTGAACGCGTGCTGTCTTCCACCGTAGCGCAATGCACCGGTGACGATGTCCCTGAATGCCCTGTGATCGACGCGCTGACGGAGGTGACCTGAAGGGCCATAGTTGAGGACGCCCACGCATGTCAGCCAAGCGTACAATGGTGCCAGCGCCGTTGTTTGCGATCATTCGTTCCCCGCGGAGTCCTGCGTGTTCGCCGCGTGTTCGGGGACCAGATAGCGCGGCACGATCCACAGATAGGCGACCATGCCGAAGAGCTCGACGAGCGACTGGAAGACGATGACAACGGCCGCCACGTTCCACTCCGGTCTAAGCACCAGCACCAGCGGAAGTACGACGAAGGAGTTGCGGGTTCCGAGCGAGAATATGACCGTTCGTCGCCCGCTAGCGGGCAATCCGGCCGCCCGCCCGGTCGCCGCACCGAGAAGAGCTGCGGCGACGAGGTAGGCGACGTAGACGCCCGCCACCTGCGCCAGAACCGGCAGCGCATCCCTTACCGCGTCGACTTGCGAGGCCGCGATCAGGAACACCACGACAGCCAGAAGCGGAACCGGCAGCCAGGCGAGGCGATTTACTATCACGGCCCGCTCCGGGCGCGCCTCTGCCCAACGCTCCAGCAGGAAAGCCGCTGTGAGCGGCAGCAGGACAAGCGCCGCAAAGACGGCGGCAATGCGGTCGGCGGCGAGAAGCTCAAGGAATGCCTCGCCGAGAAAGAGCCAAAGGAAGAGCGGCAGACAGGCGAACTGAACCGCGAGGAGGATCGGTGTCGCGGACGCGGCACGCACCGCATCGCCGCGACCGAGATGGGTGAATGTGATGAACCAGTCGGTGCAGGGCACCAGCAGCACGACAAGCACCCCGAGCCGAAGCGCAGGATCGTCAGGCAGGAACGCGATCAGCCCCCAGACCAGCAGCGGCACCAGGACGAAATTGCCGATCAGCATGGTGCCGATGAAACGCCGGTCGCGCGTCGCGCGCGGCAGGTGCGCGAGCGGCATCTGAGCGAAGGTAGTGAAAAGCATAAGCCCCAGCACCGGCCACAGCAGTGCCTCGAACACCCCCGAGATACCGGGGGCGAGCGAGCCCAAGACCAGACCGGAAAGGATGGCAGCGAGGTAGATCCAGGCTTGATGGCGTTCGAGATTTTGCAGCTTCATGTCCTGCCCCTGCTCTTTCCGAAGGCAATCTTCAAGAAGACATCACTGGACAGGCCATTGCGACAACGGCTCGTTCGTCGCTTGGAGCGTTGTATGGTCTGTCCGGTTTATATTGGTAGACCGGTCACGACCCAGTCGACAATGCTTTCATGGTAGTTGGGGACGCTGCGATAGCCGAATTGTCTCAGCCGATCAGCCGAACTCTTTGACCTCGAGCATCTGCAAAACGGTGCTCCTCACCGTTTCAGCCGTGCTGCGGATAGACGCGACATGGGCGCCGCACAGATCGCTTCGACAGTCAGTTTGTGGCGCGCCACATTCGGAACCGTCCTTGCCCTGTTAGCTCGCGGACCAGATTCCGCGCTTCCATCCAGGCGAGGTTGCGCTGGACAGCGGCGCGGCTGGCTCCGGTCAGGGCCTCGGCCATGGGGGCAGAGACCAGGGGCCAGTCGGTCAGCACTTCGCGCAGGGCTGGTGGCGTCTTGCCCGAGAGCGGGCTCATCTCGGCTTCCGCCCGCGCCGACCATGTCTCAATATCGTCGAGGTGACGCATCGCGGTCAGGCATGCCGTTTCCATCCCGTCGAGCCAGCGCGCCAGGCGGTTAGCGGGTGGGCCGCCGGTGCGCAGTGCCCCCGCCCCACCCATGGCCAGGGGTGCGAATATCGCCCCCTCGCCCTCATGCGCGGCAATGCGCGACGCCGTGACCGCCGCTTCCATTCCGTCGCTCTGCTGTCCGAGGCCCGCGAGGCTCCAGAGGTGAAACCCCATGCAGGCACGCGTGATCGGGTGCAGGTCGGCGGCTTGTGCCATCAGGTCAAGCCACCCGCCCGCGCGATCCGCGAAGGGCTCGGCTTCATCCACCATGTTTTCGGGGTCACGGCGATCGAGGAAGGCGGACAGGTCCACCTCTGGGCCGGGACCGCCTGTAAGACGCCGCACCGCCCATCCGACACGTGCATGCGCTGCGGTGTCGTCCTGCACGCCGGACAAGCGCATGGATATCCAGAGCGCCAGCCGATCCGGGCCAATTCGGTCGCCTGCAAACCAGCTGAGGTCTGCCGCCTCGATCAACGCAAGCCTGTGCCGCCAGCCTTCCGGGCCACGCTTCAGACGGTCGTCTAGCGCCCCGACGCGACCGGCCACACGGGCAAGATGCGCGACATGACCCGCCTCTGCTTTCCGCCAATCGTCGAGAGCCTCAGCTTCACGCGGCTCGGCCCGTGGTCCGGGGGGCAGATAATCCGGCTCCTCTTCCATGGGACCGGGCAGGAACCAAAGATCGTTCTCGGGCGACTGTTCCACCTCCTCAGCGTCGAGGAAGAGAGCATCAGAATCATCAGAGTTGGCGGGCGCTTGAGGCTTCATATGCGCAAAATACTGCCATTTTGCACTTTACCCAAGAGTTTTGTCAGAGTGCTCCCTCGCTACCTATATAGCACGCGCGGGCGATGGTCGGGGAGGGCTCTCTGATCGCGCTCGCTGTATGGAAACCAAGGGTATTCCAGTAAACAGCGCCACAGAGAGCGCCCTTGCATCCGTTTACAAACGGTCGTTTATTGGAGATATCTTAAATTGCAAACGGCCGGATTTCATGCCCCTGATTGGCTATGCGCGCGTATCGACAGAGGATCAGACACCCCTGCCCCAGTCTGAGGCCCTGCAAATCGCGGGATGCGTCGAAATCTTCGAAGAACACGCCTCAGGCGGCAATCGCGCGCGGCCAGTGCTTGCGCGCGTTCTCGAACGCGTTCAGATCGGCGACACGCTGGTCGTCGTGCGGATCGACCGGCTTGCGCGGTCCTTGTCGCATCTTCTCGAGGTGATCGAGAGTCTGGAGGCGAAGGGTGCCTTCTTCCGCTCCCTGCAAGACCCGATCGACACGTCCTCACCGCAGGGCAAGTTTACGCTGCAGGTTCTGGGCGCCGCAGCCGAGTTCGAACGCGCTCTGATCCGCGAACGCACAAAGGCCGGGCTTGCCTCTGCGCGCGCCAAGGGTCGCGTTGGTGGCAATCCTGGGCTAAGCGCCAAGGATCCCGTCGCGCTGCGCAAGGTGCGGCTGGCGCGACAGGACGGCTACATGGAGCGCCTGAACGAGACCGCGCAGGATTGGGTACCCCATGTGCGCCGCTTGCGCCCCGATATGGCTTGGGAAGACGTCTTGCAGATTATCAATGGCCCCCTGCCCCATGATCGACGCTGGACGCAAAGCCGCTTGCTTCGCGCCGTAAAGGCATATGTGCGCGACGGGTTTCTGCCCGATGAAGTGCTTGGCCGCGCCGGACGCCGCGAAACCGACGATCGCCTGCCTGCCATCGTGGCGGCCATCAAAGGTTCGGACCCCGATATCACGCTACAGGCGATCTGCGACCGATTGGAATCCATGCGTGAGCGGACACCACGGGGACGTACAAGCTGGCAACCGTCCTCCGTCAGGATGCTGTTGGAACGGGCGGAGCGACTTGGGTTGCTGATCAGGCAAATGGATTGACGACGCGCAGCCGATCTTCGACCAGCAATCCGTCGTGCATGTCCTCAGTCCATAACGTCGTGCACCCAGCGATCAGCGCGGCAGACACGATCATCGAGTCATAGACCGATAACTGGTACTTCGCTGCCAACGCGCGACCCACTTGATGGGTTTTAATCGTGAGGTCCTCGACAGGGCATAAGGACTTAATACCCTCAAGAAACGCTCCGGTATCTTCCCAACTGAGACCAGCTTTCCGTCGGCAATTTACCATCGCTTCGTTCAGGACCTGAAGGCTGATCCGGGGTCCCTGCCCCAGAATTTCCTCCGCCCTCTCAGCCTTTGGACCATCGTCGAGCAGGTAGAGCACAACATTCGTGTCTGCGAATTCAGCGCTCATGCGCGGCGTCGCGGCTTAGACGCGCGTCCTTGGGCAGTTTTCCGCGAAACCGCCTTAGCCCTTGTAGAACTTCATCGGCGCGAGGTTGGCGTCTCACAAGAATGGTTCCATCGTCCTTTACCAGGTCGACCTGATCGCCTTCCTTTAAGCCGAGTTCTCTCACAAGATCCGCGGGTAGCCGGACGGCAAGGGAGTTTCCCCATTTGGCAACTTGCATCTTGTCCTCTCATGCATGGATAAACATCCAATAATGTATATCCAGAACTGCCAAAAGGCAAGCTCTGGTGCGCTCAAAGCCATGCTGGAGCCCTCCGACAAGAGTTCTCCCCTGTCCCTTTTCGTGAGATGCGGTGCGTTACACCATGCAGCAGGAAGCCTAACAGCCTTGTGTTCGGTGACGACCCGCCCACTAGATGTGGAAAAACCTTGCGCGAATCCGACTCTTGCGCCAATAGTCACGGAAACGAGACAAAAAACGTCAATTTCCGTGAACACGCCAAAGACGCGATGTCTCGGAAGCGAGAGGGCAGATGGATAATACCTTTGTGCATGAGGATCTCAACGCGGTGATCCGCCAGCATTCGGAATGGCTGGCGAACCAGTTGCATTCGCAACGTGAGAGCCTGTTTCCACCCGATGCCGAGAAGACCATGCGCAAATTCACCTCTGGTGAGGCTGCGGCGCTGCTCGGCGTAAACGATTCCTATCTTCGCAAACTCAACTTGGATGGCAAAGGGCCTTCTCCCGAGCTGACCGCCGGCAACCGTCGTCTTTACTCGGCGCAGGATATCCAAGCGCTGCGTGTGCTCCTTGAAAAAACCGCTCGCAAGCCGGGCGATTACGTTCCCGGACGACGAGAGGGTGATCATCTTCAGGTCATCGGCGTGATGAATTTCAAGGGCGGGTCCGGAAAAACAACAACCTCTGCCCATCTCGCCCAACGGCTTGCCCTGCGCGGATATCGTGTGCTGGGCATTGATCTTGACCCACAAGCTTCCTTCACCGCGCTGCACGGCGTTCAGCCGGAATTGGACCTCGAAGATGGCGGCACTCTCTACGATGCGATCCGCTATGAGGACCCGGAGCCGATCCGGTCGGTCATCCGCAAGACCTATATCCCCAATTTGGACTTGATCCCCGGCAACCTCGAATTGATGGAGTTCGAGCACGACACCCCGCGCGCGCTGGCGCAGGGCAATGCCGGACTTTTCTTCTTCCGCGTGAAGGAGGCGCTGGCCCAGGTCGATGAGGACTACGACGTGGTCGTCATAGATTGCCCGCCGCAGCTTGGCTTTCTGACCATGTCCGCCCTGTCCGCGGCCACGGGCGTTCTGGTGACCATCCATCCAGAGATGCTCGATGTGATGTCCATGTCGCAATTCCTCCGCATGACAGCCGACCTCATGGACGTGATTGCCGAGAGCGGCGCTGACATGTCTCATGACTGGATGCGCTATGTTTTGACCCGCTACGAGCCGCAGGATGCGCCGCAGAACCGCATCGTGGCTTTCCTGCGAACAATGTACGGCGAAGCCGTGCTGAATTCGCCCATGTTGAAGTCTACAGCCATCTCAGATGCGGGCCTGACCAAGCAGACACTTTATGAAGTGGAACGCAGCGCGTTCACGCGTTCCACCTATGATCGCGCGATTGAGAGCCTGAATACGCTAAATGACGAGATCGCCGACCTAATCCAGAAAACCTGGGGGCGCACATGACCAGTGGCAAGAAGAAGCGCATGTCAATGCTGGACAGTCTCGCGGCAGCTGGGGCCCCCTCCCCTGCCCCTCAGACAGGTGCTGTGACACCGATGATGACCTCGAATCGCGCCCTTCGGTCCGCCCGCGACGCGGTCGATTCCCATCATGTTTGGGAACTGGACCCGGCGAGCATCGAAGACGGGCGTATGGCGGACCGGCTTGACCCGGCCGATGTAATGGATTTGCGCGATGCGATTGAGGCGAACGGTCAGACTGTTCCGATCCTCGTGCGACGTGCGCCGGGTGAAGATGATCGCTACCTTTTGGTCTATGGGCGACGCAGGCTGGAGGCGATCCGTCAGTCCGATAAGGTTACCAAGGTTCGCGCGTTAGTCACCAACCTGGATGACGACAGCGCTCTGCGTGCTCAGATTTCGGAGAACATGGGTCGGCGCGATTTGTCTTTTATTGAAAAGGCCCTGTTCGCAAAGGACCTTGTGTCGTCCGGCTTCGGAAATCAATCTCAGGTTGCAGAAATTCTTACCGTCACGAAGTCGTCCATATCTATGGCGATCGCGATCGCGGACATGGTCGGGCCGGATCTGGTACGCGCCATTGGCGCCGCCCATGGCATTGGCCGACCCCGATGGGAATCCCTTGGTCGGGCCATCGACGAGAATGGTCTGGACCGCGAGGACCTTATCGGGATCGCGAAAGAGGCACGTGAAAATGCCGAGACCTCCATGGTGGTGGATGACATTGCCTCTACCAATGACCCGTCCATCCAATCGTTCCTGGCCGTAGAAAAGGCTGTGACCAAGGCGATTAAACCGGCCAAGTCGCCCTCCCCTGCCCCACCTTCCAGCGTCCCGCTGAAGATCGGCGGCAAACGCGGCGGCACGGTCAAACGCACTGCCAAGGGCCTATCGATCGAGTTGGCGGATGGAGACTTCGCCGATTGGGTCGAGACGCAAGTGCATGACATGATTGAAGACCTTCACGAACGCTGGAAGCAGCGGTCGGAAGACTGAGGAAGAGCAGAAATCAAAGAAGGAGGCACGAAAAGGCAAAAGAAAAGGTCCCGCAAAGCGACCACTCCACGAGACCCTAACTTGTTTCTAGCACCTTCAAGGTAGTGTCCGGAGCTACTTTCCGCAAGTCCAAAGTGATTCGCGGACCGGGATATTTTTGTCTTCGTGAATGACAAAATGGACTACACGCCCGTAACGCCGTTCCGGCGAACGATAGATGCTGCCATCCTGAAACATCAGGCAGCGACCCAGGAAGACCTGCCCCCAGTCGGCGCCAACAAGTGGGAGGTCCTGAGGGAGCTCGCTGCCGCTCGAGTCGCGTTCGGCTTGTCCGATCGGGATTTGACGGTGCTTCAGGCGCTGGTCAGCTTTCACCAAGCGACAATTCTCGGAGGCAATGACAGCGAATTGATTGTACATCCGTCCAACAAGGCGATTTGCGAGCGCCTGAACGGCATGCCCTGCTCGACGATGCGGCGCCACCTCTCCAACCTTGTGCAGACTGGCTTTGTTGTCCGGCGCGATAGCCCCAATGGGAAGCGCTATGCCCGCCGCTACGGCGACGAAAAGGTTGCGTTTGGGTTCGACCTCTCTCCGCTCGTTCGACGCTTCCAGGAGGTTTGTGAGGCCGCTGAGACCGTCCGGGCCGCAGAAGAGCGGTACAAGCGCCTACGTGCCACTGTGAGCCTCATGCGGCGTGACCTCGCAGGGCTGGCCGAGTACGGGCGCTCACTTCGTCCGGATCAGGGCGTCTGGGACCAATTCTCTGATCTTGCGGTCCTAATGGCCCGAGATCTTCGCAGAAAACTCGAAATGGAAGACCTTAGGCGCATCGAAGACTCTTTGGGGTCAGCCTTAGATCACGCCAGAAACCTTCTGGATGGCTGTGAAACAGAAAATATGAGCACCAATGATGCTGTTTCTGAGCAGCACTATCAGAATTCAAATAAAGACTCTTATGATCTTGAACCTCGCTTAGAAAAAGCGCGGGGCGGAGGCGTTGCGCGCGATATTCCAGAAGTTGCCGATAGCCCTCTGTGTTCTGAAGATGAGGCGAACCCAACGGCAATTACTGACGATCAACTGATGCCGAATATACCGCTTGGTCTCGTCCTCGCCTCCTGTCAGGAATTCAAAGCTTATTCCGAGCAGCCTGTTCGCCACTGGCACGATCTGGTCCGTGTAGCTGATGTGGTCAGGCCCATGATGGGTATTTCCCCGTCCGCGTGGGACGAGGCGAAACGCTATATGGGTCCCGAAGAAGCGTCTGTTGTGATCGTTGCAATGCTTGAACGGTTTGCGGATATCCGATCACCTGGAGGCTACTTGAGAACCCTATCTTCAAAGGCAGCAATTGGGGAGTTCTCCTGCGGTCCGATGATCATGGCCTTGATGCGGCGGGATGCTGCATGATGAGTTCACAGCTGTGAACTCGGCTGACAAGTAGGATAGCTCGGGATAGTTCACAGCTGTGAACTTCTTTCCAACACGGTCAGAGGCAGCGCTCGCGGACTTGGCCAGAAACAGGGTGCTTCGGTTGCCAGTCACACGGGCATGTCACCGTCTCCAAAGAGGTTTGGAAAGAGCCGCTCTCGATAATCCAACGGAAACGCCAACCGAACCGGCGTCTTCGGCGAGACGGACGTCATGTATCCGGCGGCGGTCAGTTTACTCAGCGTGTTGCGAGCAGTACGCTCGGACGTCTTGAGCACAATCTGCGCATCGCCTCGTTCCAGTGCCCCATGACGAAGAACCGCCGAGATTAGTTCCGGCGCTCGCTTGTCATCGATGGTATCTGCAACAAGACGACGATACCGTTGGTCCAATCCGCCGAGATCGAACAATCTTGCTGAGAAGCTGATCTGGTCGAGCGTCACCTTTAGGAACCATTCACTAAACGTCTTCAGTGCCGCTTCTGACAGGTTCCCCCGTCCGTCGCGGTCTCCGCGGCGTGGACTGTCGGCCAGATCCATCATCCGTTTGTACTCGCCCCGATCGGTTAGCCCGCGGGCCAGCCCACGTGATACGGACCAGAGCCCTTGGCCACCAATCCCCGCTGTGAGGGCCATGGCATGAGACATCAGTCTGCTGACACGGCCGTTACCATCCGGGAAAGGGTGGATGTAGTTGAGCCGGTGATGCGCAGAGGCGATCGCAATGATCCGTCCGCTCGAAGACCGCGCCGCAATCTGAAATCGTTTGTCGAAGTGGTCCATGAATGCCGCGACGCGCGACGATGAAGGAGGTAGGTGGCGCCCGACCACAACTTCCCGATCATCATCCTGGCGCATGCGTCCCGGAACGATGGGCTCTTGTGTGCCGTCGGGATGTTCGATGACCCGAAACTCATTCGGCATCTCGTCGTAGAAGCTCTTATGGACCCAAGTCAGGAATTCGACGGATGTGGGGCGGGGCAGGGTGCCCTTGCGATGCATCTCGTCGATGGCCCGTTGAACGATGACGTGCGCCCGGGCCTCAAGGGCGAGGGGACGGGTTTCTTCCTCAAGCTCGGCACCAGCCAGCGCCCTTTCGATATCGCGGGGGCGCGTGTTGTGTCCTTCGATCAGGTTGGAGTAATAGCAGTTCATCACACGGACGAGATCGGCAAGCTCAGCTGCGCTGTCAGGATGCAACCCTTGTCCCAGCCCGGTGGCTTCCCTCTGGATGTCGACCGAAAGGTCTGCCAGTTCTGTAGGAATATGCTCCTCGAAGAAGCAGGGTTCGATCCTGGCGGGTGTTTCCAGCATTTTGCCGATCTTCCATGTTTGCAAAGTATTTGAAAAATAAACACATTTCGTACTTTCAAGCAAGGTTTTGCCGATATGCGTTGCCGATCTTGCCTGCCGATCTGGAATTGCTGCATGAAATCAATGGCTTCGGCAGAAGGGCCGGGCTTTTCGGTTTTGTTGTGTGCCCAAAGGGGCCGGAAAAAGAGAAAGTGTTCTTCGGGTTTTGTGACTGACGGATGAGGGCCTTTGGGGTCCCTCAGATGGGTCCGGGCCGGGTTCCGGTCTGCCGTTCCGGATGAAGGGCATTCCTATGCAATCAGGTGTCTTGCGCGTGCTCCGCGCAACCGCCGCCTCCTGGTGGCGGCATAGAGAGCTGCGCCGAACTGGCCAGAGGGCGCTGGCACAGCGGCTCGAACGCCAGACCGTCCTGCGTGATCTCGGCTATCTGAAGCAGGCGGCGTCATTGCCAAACGCGCATGTGATCTGCGGGGAGGGTGGGACATTCCTCCATCTCGGTTGGACCACCGTGTCGACCTTCGCGCCGATCGAGCGCTTTCCCTTGGCCACTCTTGCGGTCGCACGTGGCACGCCGTTCATCGATATCCGACTCGTCACTGATGTCATCGCCTTCGCGAACCTGCCGCGGGTGACGCGGGACGGATCGGTCGACCCTGACTCTTCGGGTCCCGGCAAGTCCGTGTCGCTGACCACCTACATCGACATGGTCGAAGCCCTCGGTGGCAGGATCGCCAACGATCCGCGCCCCTGTCGGTCAACCTAGTCACCACTCCCTCTCACCAAAACTCGAAAAGGAGGCCAGCCATGGCCCGATCCCGTACGCCCAAATTCGATGCCTCAGAGGTCATCACAAACGAAATCATCCGCATCATCGAGCGCGGCGTCCTGCCATGGCGCAAGCCCTGGACCGCAGGCGGCAGCTCACGCCCCCTGCGCGTGGGCGGTGAGCCCTACCAGGGGGTGAACAACTTCCTGCTGACCATGCGGACCGTGATGGCGGGCCACAGCTCTCCCTTCTGGATGACGCTGCCGCAGGCCAATGCCTTGGACGCAAAGGTTCGCAAGGGCGAGAAGTCCTCTGTCGTCGTCTATTACGGCCAAAGCCAGAAAGGCGCCGACGGCGAGAACGACGGCAGCGACGGGGATGTTCGCTCCGAGCAAGCCCGCATCTTCCGCTTTCAGAAATCCTACCGCGTGTTCAATGCCTGCCAGATCGAGGGCTTGCCCGACAGCTTCTTCCCCGACCCGGAGCCCGTGCCCGAGCATCCGCCGTCCGAGCCCATCCCGCATATGCAGGCGTTTTTCGACGCCATCGACATCACGACCGTCTTTACCGGCAGGGAAGCCTACTACCTGCCGCCCGTGGACAAGGTCTACATGCCGTCCATCACGCGGTTTCAGGACCCGCGCAATTTCTACGGGGTCTGGGCCCATGAGCTGGCCCATGCCACAAAAGCCCCCCATCGGCTGAACCGCGATTTCGGGTTCTCGAAGTTTGGCAACACGTCCTATGCTCGCGAGGAGATCGTCGCGGAATTGACCTCGGTGTTCCTGGGTCAGACGCTGGGCTTTACCGCGCATACGCTCGAGATGAATGCCGCCTACCTCCACAACTGGTTGCGCGTTCTTCGGTCGGACAAGGGCGCAATCTTCCGGCACGCCGCGGACGCGCAGCGGGCCTGCGACTATCTGATCGCCAGATCGGAGGCGTGCAGGGCAGGGGAGGGCGCTGAGGCAGCATGACCTATGCTCTTCCGCAACGCAGAAAATGGCAGCTTCGAGCCCACTTTGACCGATGCTGCGTAAAGGATGTATCGCTGCTTTCGAGGGCGGTAGAAAACCTGCTTGATCGCAGCCGCGATGCGGAGGGAAAGCAGCGCCGAGTTGTCGGAACGCGTGAACCAAAAGGCGATCTAATCGAACGATTCAGCGCTTCACCCCGTCTGCGGCTGCCTCTCAAATACTGCGCGGTGCCCAGAGAATAATACCCGCACCGACAAGGCAAATGACCGCTCCAACTACATCCCATTGATCCGGGCGATGCCCTTCTACGCCCCATAGCCACAGCAGGGACGATACGATGTAAACGCCACCGTAGACTGCATAGGCGCGGCCCGCCTGATCGGCGGGGCTGAGCGCCAGTAGCCAGGCGAAAGCGGCAAGGG
The DNA here is from genome assembly GCF_029870955.1 of Sulfitobacter faviae. Classification (NCBI taxonomy): domain Bacteria; kingdom Pseudomonadati; phylum Pseudomonadota; class Alphaproteobacteria; order Rhodobacterales; family Roseobacteraceae; genus Sulfitobacter; species Sulfitobacter faviae. Next base: position 97,341 of record NZ_PGFQ01000005.1, read on the forward strand.
ACAGCATGCCCGGTGCCAACCAAAACACGCTCTTGTCCAGCCGGAACCAGGCCCAGAAAGCAAAGCATCCGGCAATTTCGGCCAGCGCAGCGGCGAAGTAGATAAGAACCGTCTTCATCGGGCCAGACATACGTTCCGAGGAGGATCGGGTCTATTGCGAAAAATCTTTCAAATTCAGAGAAGCGAGCCCAAATCCGATCCAACACTTGGATAGGCCGCCGTCATCGACTTAAGTTGCTTGGCCGCCAGGCCCAGCTTGATTGCCAGCCCGAAGAAATTGATCAGTTCGCCGTATTCCGGGCCGAACAGGTGCGCGCCGAGGATCTTGCCGTTCGACTTGTCCACGAGGACCTTCGCGGCAGCAGAGGTCTCGCCGATCCGGTAGTTCGAATACCAATCGCCAGTGTCGGTGAACCGAACATCGACATCATACCCGGCGTCCCTTGCCTCACTTTCCAACATGCCGACACGCGCCACTTCCGGGACTGTGAAAACGGCTGTAGGAATACCGGCATAATCCGGTGCGGTCTGAGTGTCTTTGAGCATGTTGGAGGCCGCGACCTTCCCTTCGATCACTGCGACTGGCGTCAGCGGCATGCCATCGGTGTCGGCGGAATCTCCGGCGGCAAAGACCGCGCTGTTTGTCGTGCTTTGCAGATGCGGGGCTACAACGATGCCCTTGTCGCTGTAATCAACACCAGCCGCCTCAAGATTCAGATCGGCCAGGGCTGCCACACGGCCCGCGCCATGCACGACCAGATCGGTTTCGATTGTTCGGGTTTCATCGCCCGACTTCACCTCGACAGTGAATGCTCTACTGGCTTCCGAGACCGATACGATTTCGGTTTCGCGCATCAGGTCCACGCCGATACCGCCGCTGCGGTCGATCAGCATTTCGACCAGATCGGGATCGAAGCCGCGTAAGGGCCGGGCGCCACGATCCACGATGATCGGGTTGGCTCCGGCCCGTGCGGCGATATGCGCAAACTCGAAGGACACGAAGCCGCCACCGATAAAAAGAACCCGATTGGGAAGGGCCTCCAGGTTGAGGAAATCCGTGCTGTCGATCACGAGATCGGCCCCTGTGAAGCTCAGCGGCCTGGGCATGGCACCGGCGGCCACGAGGAACCGTTCCGACTGATATGCCGTTCCATCGACCTCCAGCGTGTTGCTTCCCGTGAACCGCGCGGCTCCATGCAGGGTTTCGACGCCGTTGCCCGACAGGCCCTTTTCCATCTTGTCCGGCACGGGATCGGTGAAGCCACGCTTGTGTGCCATCAGATCGGCCCAGTTGATCGACAGATCACCGGGATCGATCCCCTTGCCCTGCATGAGCCGTGCCGCGTCCATGATTTCCGCACCGCGCCGCAGGATTTTCTTTGGATCGCAGCCGCGCAATGCGCAGGTGCCGCCGTAGGGCAGCGCATCGACAATGGCGACACGCCATCCTGCCGCGCCACATTTGTTGGCCGCGGCCACGCCCGCCATGCCCGCCCCGATGACGATCAGGTCGTAGTCTTCATTCATTCTCCGGTCCTTGTCCTGATCTTCATCCGGCGCAGCAGCTCAACTTTGCCACGTCCATATCGAAGGTTTGCGCCGCCAGCTTCAGCCCTTCCACGGTCGTCAGATAGGGGAAGATCGTCTCCCCGAGCGCCTTTGTGGTCATGCCAAACTTCAGCGCCATAACGAGGGTCTGGATCGTATCGGACCCCTCGGGCGCGATGATCTGGCCGCCAAGCAGCCGGTCGGACTTTCTGTCCGCCACCAGCTTGATCAATCCGCGCGTGTCGCGTGCGGCCAGTGCGCGCGGCACCTGATCGAGCGGTACGATGGACGTCTTGACGTCGAGGCCCGCGTCCCGCGCCTGGGCTTCACCGAGACCGACGCCCGCGACCTGCGGGTCGGAAAACACCACCCAGGGCATCGCGGCGTTGTCGTAGCGATGGTCTTCGCCGAGAACCGCATTTTTGGCCGCGAGCTTTGCACCATAGGCCGCCATATAGACGAACTGGTCGCGGTCGGTCACATCGCCTGCGGCATAGATGCCGCGCACCGATGTCTGCATGTCCTCGCCGACGACGATGGACCCACGCGCGTCGGTTTCCACGCCGATTGCGTCCAGGCCCATATCTTTGGTATTGGCCCGCCTGCCAGCGGTCGAAACGAGGTGATCCGCCGTCACTTCGACAGGCTTTCCGTTCTGGATCACGCGCAGTGTCACGCCCGCGTCGTCGCGGCGCACAGTGTCGTAGCTTAACCCGGTCAGAAGGGTGATGCCTTCGGCCTCGAACGCCGCCGCCAATGCCTCCGAGACCTCTGGTTCCGCGCCGGGCAACAGATGCGAACGGGCGACAAGCGTGACCTTCACGCCCATGCGGCTCATCATCTGGGCCAGCTCCGCGCCGATGTAGCCCGCGCCGATGAAGATCAGGCTTTTCGGCAGTACTTCGAGTTCCAGAAGACTGGTGCTGTTGAGCGCGCCGATTTCCTCGATGCCGTCGATGGTCGGCAGAACGGGACGCCCGCCCGTGGCGATGATGGTCCTCGGTGCTTTCAGGGTTCGCTCACCGACTGTCACGCCACCTTCGATCAGCCGCGCGGGACCGGCGTCGATGTAATCGACATCCTCATATTCCGGCAGAAGGTCCGCGTATTTCTTCTGGCGCAGGGTCGTGACCAGATCGTCCTTGGACTGAACGAGCGTCTGCCAATCATCCACTTGTGCCCGTCCCGACAGGCCGGGGAACCGCTTGGCAGCCCCCGCACAGTGCACGGCCTCTGCCGCACGGATCATCGCCTTGGAGGGCACGCATCCCACGTTGACGCAAGTTCCGCCGATGGTGCCATGTCCTACGAGGGCGACACGCTTTCCGGCATCCGCGCCGGTAATTGCGGCGGAGAACCCCGCCGATCCGGCCCCAAGAACGATCAGGTCATAGCCGCCCTGTTCATCGTCGTTTTTGTTCAGGTCTTTCATCTCAGCGCGCCTCGCCATGTTCGGGGTCTTTTGGTCTGGCGGCGAGCAGATATATGACCGCGCCGATGGCGATCAGCGGTGTCAACATGCCGAGGAGGCCGAAGACCATGCCGGTGGCGGTGCAACATCCCATCATCATAAGAGCGATCCTTTCTTTTGCGCACGGTTCAGGAGAACCGCGTAGAGTGCTGTGGCGGCGAAAACGCCGATTGTGATCCGTATTGCGAACCTGAATTCGAGAAGAATGATCAGGATCGACAGGGCCACCGCGAGGCCGGTGGCCCAAAGTTTCGGGGCCGGTCCCGGTTTGCCAGCGCGCAGCCAAAGGGCCTGTGCCACCACGGCGAGGCTGAAAAACAGCAGCGGGAACAGGGCGTAATCGAGCCAGCCCGTGAGGGCCGACAATCCGACGCCAGCGACGATGACGACCAGAAGCGGTGTAAAGCAGCAGAGCGCGGCGAAGAGCGCACCGCCAAGCCCCCATTTCAGCAGACGGTCGGAATTTTCAGGTGTGTTAGTCAAGGAGCCGTCTTTCTTTGTGATGGGTCGGGGCCGGAGGCGCGTTTCATTTGCGAACGACGCAGTGCGCGGACGATCAGGTAGGTCAGACCCGCCAAAACCAGCACGGCAATGCCACTCATTCCAGAGAGCCAAGCCCCAACGCCGCCGAACAACGCTGCAAGCACGGCAGTTCCGCCGCCGCAGCAGACGACCACGACCGGAGCTGCTATTCCGAAGGCCAGCAGGCCACCCATCAGATTGTCACGCATTGCAGGAGATTGTCACGCATTGCAGGCGGCTCAGGAGGCTGTGTCGGGCAGCACCTGCGCCGGATAGCCATTGGCCGTCACCGCGCCGATGATGCTTTCGATGGAAGTTTCGGCGTCATCGTAGGTCACGCTGTAAACACCCTGCCCGTATTCGGGGCCGTCCTCGAATGCGGCGATCTCGACCGACGGAACACCGCGCATCGAGCTGGCAACAATGAACGAACAGGACGGGCATGTCAGTTCGCTGACGGCGATCTCGACCTGGCGCTCTTCAGCGAGGGCCGGGGTCGAGAGTGCGACGATGGCCAGGGCGGATAACAGGAGATGCTTCATGGTCATGGTCCTCGTTCAGAATTTCAGGATGAAGGGGGTGATGTAGGGAAAGATCATGGCGACAGCGACAATCGCGGAAGCGGCCCAGAGGGTTGCGCGCATGATGCGGCGGTCGATGGGGCGGGCGCAGGTGCCATCGGCACAGGCCTCGGCATCTACAGGCTTGTAAGCCTTGTAGAAGCCGTATCCCAAAAACGCGGCGCTCAGCGCGAAGGTGTACCATTTGTAGGCATAGAGCGCCCCGAGCTGCGCGATGAACACGCCTGTCACGCCAAAGCTGACCAGCACCAATGGAAGGATGCAGCAAGAAGTCATCGCCAGCGCACCGAGGACGCCGAGGCCGGTCACGCCCCATCCCTTGGTGGTTTCGTCGCCAATTTTCTGCGACTGAGATTGCGGAAGTTCCGCCAAATGTTGTTCCATCGAATCTTCCTTGAACAGATGTTTCCACCGTTCTAGGGTCTGTAGTTGATACAGGCTCAAGGGATTTTTCGGCACAATGAGTAACACAAGCGTGAGATCAATTCGGCGGGGCGATTTGGCCCGCGCAACGGGCTGCAACCTGGAAACCATTCGCTATTACGAGAAAATCGGGATCATGCCGGACCCGCCGCGCAGTACGAAGGGCTACCGAAGCTACGACGATGCCCACGTCAAGCGGCTGAAATTCGTCATGCGGTCCCGCGATCTAGGCTTTTCTCTCGAAGAGGTTCGCGGGCTGCTTGGGCTGGTCGATGACCGATCCCGGACATGCGCCGAGGTGCAGATCATCGCCGAAGATCATCTGACTGACGTTCAGGCCAAGATTGCCGATCTGCAGCGCATCGAGCGCGTCCTGTCGGACACTGTTGCGCGATGCACCGGCGATGCTGCCCCAGAATGCGCGGTGATCGATGCGTTACTCGATGCTTAGTCCACCCTAAAGAAGAGGGGCAACGGACCTTCGTGAACGGCGCAGCGAAAGCCCGAAAAGTCCGCAGAGCGGACTATTGGAACTGTTTGGTTCGGGCAGGTTTGGACCGGGTTCCTCCGCCAAGCGGAAAAGGAAAAGTGGGCTTTGAGAAGGGTGTTTCAAACCTCTCAAAGGAGATCCCCATGTCCATGAATGTTCAACCCCAGCCAGACCGTCCGGATCCGACCGTGATCGCGGCGCAAAACGACGCGTTTCGCAAGCTCGCGTGCCTTGGGGTGCCGCCCGCGCAGCCCATCCAGGGCCGCATGCATGTCACCCGCGCGCTTATGGAGGCCGGTGACGGCTTCATGGCCGAGGCGGTGAAGGCGACCGGTGAGTTCGAGACATTCGAGCCTGAGAATGACCCGGAAGGCTGGCACGATTTCGGGGCGGTCGAGATCCGGGGAGAGACCGTGTTCTGGAAAATCGATCTCTATGAGGCAGATTCGGATTTCCGCTACGGGGCTGAGACCCCGGACAATCCCGCCACCACCATGCGCGTGCTGACCATCATGCTGGCGCGCGACTGGTAGGGCAGGGGACTCCTCCCCCCTGACATCTGAGACGATGAAGGCCCGCTGACCCCTCAAAGGGAAAGTGGGCCTTTTGTCGTAGTGATCCCTGAAGCCGGGGATTGGACACGCGCGTGAAGGCGCGGGCCCCACCTCACCCACCTGGAAGGATACCCCATGACCACGAACTTTGCCCCTCTCACCGTCGCCATCGGCGATCTGGTCCCGCATCCTGCCAATGTGCGCAGCAACGCGCCGGAAACCTATGACCCCGAAAACATCGCCCATCTGAAGGCCAGTATCGCTGTGCTGGGCCTGCTCCAGCCGCTCATGGTCCAGAAGCTCGACGGCAAATACGCCGTCCTGGCCGGTGGCCGACGCCATGCAGCCCTGAAGGAGCTGGTCGCAGACAAGGCCGCGAAGGGGTTCACGGCGAAAACCAAGATCGACTGCCGCCTTGTGCCGGAAGACTGCGACGTCACCACGGCCCTGTCGCTGGCCGAGAACATCACCCAGGCCCCCATGAACGCGATTGACGAGTTCGAGGCTTTCGCCCGGATGATGGAGGTCGACGGCCAGACGCCCGAGACGATCGCAAAGACCTTCGGCACCACGGTGGCGGCCGTGAAAGGCCGGTTGCGTTATGGCCTGATCCACCCCGACATCCGCGCCGCGGCTCGGGGCAAGGTGATCACGCTCGACACGATGAAGGCCTTTGCTGAGCATCCAAGCCAGGAGGCGCAGCGCGAGGTCTTCGAGGCGCTCACGAAGGACGGCGGCTATCTGCAGGCCTATACCGTCCGTCAGGCCCTCAAATCCCGCGGCGTGCAGGTCAGCGACGATATCGGGGCTTTCGTGCGCGCGGACTACGAGGCGCGTGGCGGTGCCGTCGCAGCCGATCTGCTGGATGAGCATTCCGTGCTTGAGGATGCGGCTCTGGTCGAGACCATCCTGCTCGAGAAGCTCGGTGCCGCTGCCGAAGAGGCCCGTATGAGGCTGGGCTTTGCCTGGGCCGATGCGATGGTGCGCTATGATTACGCGACCATGGCCGACTACGGCCGCGTCTATCCCGGCCCGATCGAGCCGGATGAGGCTGCCCAGAAGCGCATCGATGAGATCACCGCCGAGCTTGAGAAATTGCAGCTCGAGATGGAGGATGAGGGGCTCGAGGACGGTGCCTACAACGCGCTTTACGATCGCGTGGATGCCTTGGAAGAGGAAGCCCGCGATCTGCAGGAGGCCTACAGCGCCGAGGACCTCGCGCGGTCTGGGGTGATCGCCTCGTGGCAGGGTGGGCAGATCACGCTCCATGTGGGCCTCGTCCGCCCGGAAGACACCGTCAAAGAGGAGGGCGCGCGCGGCTCCTCGGCTAGCCCAACCGGGGAGGAGGCCCCGGACCCGGGCGAAATCAGCTACCCAGCCTCGTTGGCTGAAGACCTCAAGACCGAGCGGGCCATGGCCCTTGGCGCCGCGATGGCGCTGCATCCCGAGGCCACGCTCGATTTGACGCTCTTCAAGCTGGTCAGTGACGTTCTGGCCAGCGGCATGAGTGTCACGCAGGCGATCAAGATCGAGGCCCGCAAGGAATACCGCAGCCATGCCAAGATGGACGAGATCGACGAGACCTCGCTCGAGCAGGTGGCGGCGGCGCATGATGCGCTCGATCTGTCCTGGCTCGATGACACCCGCGCGCCCGCCGATCAGTTCGCGGCGTTTCGCGCGCTGGAGGCCGGCGAGAAGGCCAAGCTCGTCGCCTTTGCAACCGCCAGCACCACGCAATCCTGCTTCGCGCGGGACCGCCAGCGCGACAGCCTGATGCATGACTTCGAGATCGAGATCATGCCCGACATCCGCGCCCACTGGACGCCGAATGCGGCGCTGTTCAATCGCTTCAAGAAGGCCTGGCTCCTGAAGATCCTCGGCGAGGATCTGGGTCTGACCCAGGAGGCGGTGACGCTGGCCTCGTCGAGCAAGAAGGAGATCGTCGCCTTTTGTGACAAGCTCTTCGCTGAACCCTTCGCCACGCTGACGGATACACAGCGCGCGGCCGTGGCCGCCTGGTGCCCGCCCATGATGCAGACCGCCGGTGGCGCCTGTGATGAGACGGTGCCGATCACGGAAACCCCGGAACCTGACGGCGAGGTCGCGCAAGCGGCCTGAGCCATCAAGTGACCCGCGCGTGGACCATGCCACCCGCGCGGGTCGACCCTCCCACACCCAACGGAAAGACATCCCCATGGCTATTCTCAAGTTCTCTGCCTCCGCAGTTGCGGCGCAGATTGCCCATGCGCGCGCCTGCAAAACCTTCCTGCCCAACTGGAACGGGCCCGTGGACAGGCCCGCCCTGATCCTCATCGTCGGCAATGGTGTGCATCTGCGCTCAAACGGCATCGATGGCACGACCACCCGAATCGTCACCACCGAACAGGCCGATCCCTCTTTCGCCTTCGCCGACGGCATGAACCCGTTTCGGGACACCGACTGGATGGCGCAGCGCCGCATGGCGTTTCGCGATCTGACCGGCCAGTTCTACACCGACATCCTGGATGACGTGCAGGTTCTCATCGACCGGGGCGGGGGGCCATCCGGCTGGCCACCGATGGCCACAGCATCCGCGTCTTCGTGCGCCGGGCCTCGGACTATCTCATCGGCGGGACCTACGAGGTGCCCTCGGGCCTCGGCGGCACCTTCCGGGTCATCCTCAAGGATGCCTGCGACACCTTCGCGATCGTGCAGAACTGCGGCAATTGCGAGGATTTCGACGCCATGCAGCCCTACCGCGTGCCGCTCGATGCCCTAATGGAACTCGATGACCGGAGGGTGGCGTGATGGGTTGGCTTTTCTACACCGATCGCCGCGTTCAGACCTACGCGGATGAGAAAGCGGAAATCGCCAGGCTCTGCACCTCTCATGGCGACACGCGCAAAACTGAACTGGTCAAGGCCTGCAAGGTCGGCTCAACCTGGTATGCGGCGGCAAAGGTCACCAATCTCGACGGCACCCCTGTCGAAGACACGACCTATGTCACCGATGCGGATGGCTCCATCACTTTCGGGGCTGTCTTCCTCACCCGATACGATGACGGCTGCTGGGGCTACAAGGACATGGAGGAAAGTGCTGGCCCGAACGAATCTCGTGCTCCGCTTGGGCTGATCGAGCTTCTCTCCGACCTGAAAGACCCGGACAGCTACGCCCAGGACTGGCGTCAGCGCTGCCGGAATTGGGCTGCGATCCCGGACTACGAGGAGGGCGACAAGATCAGGCTCGCCACGCCCGTGACGCTCACCGATGGCAGTACATGCCAGATCGTCACCGCGACGCACTACAAGCGGGGGCGGCAAAAACGCCGCTGCTACCGCATCGAGGAAACCGGCGGCCTCGTGCGCCTGTCGAAAGAGACGCTTGTGGGCTCGGAGTTGCTCAGCTCCGCAAAAGGCGAGGCCAGTCCTGTGCTGGCGGAGTTCCTGGCGGGGCAGGGTGGCTGAGTTTCCCGCTGAGACAACACCACGGGACCACGCGCGCACATACTGCCGACTTGAATTCGTATCTCAAATGAGATACAACACTTCCATCAACTGGAGGACCATCCATGCCTGCCCAAACATCCATGCTTCATGTCCGTGTTGACGATCAGCTGAAAGCACAGGCTTCGGACGCACTTGCGGGCGTCGGTCTGACGCTCTCCGACGCGGTGCGTATTCTTCTGACCCGCGTGGCCGCAGAAGGCGGCTTGCCTGCCGGATTGACCGCTGATCCGGATGCCTATGACGCCTGGTTCAGGGCGAAGGTACAGGAAGCGCTGGACGATCCAAGGCCCACAACGCCCCATGCCAAGGCGATGCAAGACGCCCAGGCATTGATTGACGGGAAGCGCCTTGCCAAATCTTGAATGGAAAGCCACGGCCATAGCCGACTTGCTGGCAATCATTGACTACATCTCTGACGACAACCCGGATGCCGCCCAAGTTCTCAAAGACGAGATTGAACACAAGACGTCCCTCCTTCCAGAACGCCCTCAGATGTACCGCGCGGGCCGTGTGGACGGGACTAGGGAGATGGTTGTTCGGCCGAACTACATCGTGGTTTATGCTGAAAGCCCTGAGATGGTGACCATTTTGCGCGTTCTTCATGCTGCGCAGCAGTGGCCATGATCGGGGTGCAGGCCCCCCGCTAAGAAATTGCCCGCTCTACGCCTTCAAAGTGTAGAGCGGGCTTTTTGTCCTTTGGAACTCAGCCCCTGATCCAAAGGAATTTCCCATGTCCAAGCCTCTCTCAACGCTCCCCAATCCTGTTGAATCCGACGCTAACCTCACCTCTGCCCTCGCGCAGATCGGCGCGGAGGTCGACAACCAGCCCCTGCGCAGTTCAGCGCTCGCGCGTATCATGCGCGAGACGTTCCATGGCAGCGATGCCGGCGGTGCCTGGGACTGGCGCATGGCATATGACCTGATGCAGGCCGCGGCTGTTCAGGTGCTGCTGCGTGGGGACGGCGCGGCAGGTGACATCGCCGCTGCAAAGCTGCTTGCCTCGCGGCTCCTGACGGAAACCCGCCGCTCCGAGCAGCAGATCCGGCTGCAGCAGTTTTCCACGCCGCTGCCATTTGCGGCGCTGGTCTTGCAGGCCACGGCGATCCGCAAGGGCGAGACCGTTCTGGAGCCCTCGGCGGGCACCGGTGCACTGGCTGCTTTCGCCGCCCGGGCCGGTGCCACGCTTCTGCTCAACGAGATCGACCCCGTTCGCCAGCGCCTCCTGCGCGCGGTTTTCGGCGGCGAGGTCACAGGCCATGACGGCGAGCATATCGATGATCTGCTGCAGACGCCGGTTCTACCCGACGTCGTGGTGATGAATCCGCCCTTCGCCTCCTCGGTCGACCGATCCCGCGACAAGCACATCGCTGCCAAACATCTCATCGCGGCTGCAAAGCGCCTGGCACCAGGTGGGCGCCTGGTGGCGATCATGCCGCCGGGGTTCACGCCCGAACGCGATGCCGCGCATTGGTCCCGCGCCTGCGGTCTCCTGACGCCACGATTGGCGCTGACGATGCCGGGGCAGGTCTACCGCAAGCTCGGCACCTCTGTCGAAACCCAGCTGATGGTCTTCGACAAGGTGCAGGAGGACGGCGAAATGATCCGCGTCCCTGTGCGGGATCTGGATGAAGCCTTGGCATATGTTGATGCTGTGGCCTCAACCCGGACCGAGATGCGCCCCGTACAACAGGCAGCGGCGATCCCTAACGGGCGGCCGACCGTTCCATCCTCTGCTCCGCGCAAGACCGCCGCTGCGCCTGTCGCCGCCTCCAAACCCCGGGCCAATGCCGTTGTCCCGCTAGTTTTCACGAGCCTTGATATCCCGCGCGACAACACGCCGATCTCGGACATCTATGCGCGCTACCGTCCGCAGCGGATCGAGATCGCGGGTGCGCAGGAACATCCCACCCCGCTCGTCGAAAGCATCGCCATGGCCTCGGTTGCCCCGCCCATGCCCTCAAACACGGGCAGTGATGACTTGCGCCTGCCCACACGGTTGATCGAGGAGGGAGATCTCTCCGAGGCGCAGCTCGAGACCATCATCATGGCGCATGATGCCCATGGGCGTGATCTGCCCGGTCGGTTTACCATCGATGACGACCAGACCAAGCTGACGCGCGCCGATGATGACCCGGATGCACGTGCCTATCGCCTTGGCTATTTCCTCGGCGACGGCACCGGTTGCGGCAAGGGCCGCGAATGCGCGGGGCTCATTCTCGTGAACTGGCTTTCCGGGCGCAGGAAGGCGATCTGGGTCTCCAAATCCGCCACGCTTATCGAGGACGCGATCCGCGACTGGACCGATCTCGGCGGCTCGCCCGCCGACATTCAGCCGCTCTCCAAATGGAAACCAGACCAGCCGATCCCGATGGGCGACGGTATCCTCTTTGTCACCTACGCCACGCTGCGGTCCGCGGGCAAATGCGGTACCACGCGACTGAGCCAGGTTCTCGACTGGATGGGTGAAGACTTCGAAGGCGTCCTCGCTTTTGATGAGGCCCATGCCATGCAGAACGCGGCCGGGTCCGAGCAGGGCAGGGGGGTCAAACCCTCGCAGCAGGGCCTTGCGGGCCTGCGGCTGCAACTGGCAGCACCCCGCGCCCGCGTCTTCTACATCTCGGCCACGGGTGCCACGAGCGTGCACAATCTCGCCTATGCCGCGCGGCTAGGGCTCTGGGGGCAAGGCCCCGAATACCCCTTCCCGAGCCGCGAGGGTTTCGTTTCAGCGATGGAAGCCGGCGGCGTGGCTGCCATGGAGGTGGTCGCGCGTGATCTCAAGACGCTCGGCCTCTACACGGCACGTGCCCTCAGCTTTGATGGGGTGGAGTATGACGTACTCGGACACGCGCTCACCCCGGCCCAGATCGAGATCTACGATGCATACGCGGGTGCGTTTCGGACGATCCACCACAATCTCGAAGCCGCGTTGACTGCGACCGGCGTCAACGATGCCTCGGGCGAGACCAATGCCTCGGCCGCACGCGCCTCGGCCAAATCTCGCTTCGAGAGCACGAAACAGCGCTTCTTCAACCATCTCCTGATGGGCATGAAGGCTCCAAGCATCATCCACGCCATCAAGGACGATCTGGCGGCGGGCAAGGCTTGCGTCATCCAGGTTGTCTCGACAGGTGAGAGCCTGCTGAAGCGCCGGCTTGAGACGATGGACCAGGAGGACGAGCTGGTCGAGGGCGCGCTAACGCCGCGCGACTACGTGTTATCCCAAGCTTGGGATAAAACATAATATGCCGCGTCACCGTTATGCGGAGTTCTGGGTTTCAAGTTGTTGTTCTGGTGATTCATTTTCGGGTTTCCGCTTTGGATAATCATGATGCCTCTGCTCTCAATCGCAGAAGGATATCCCCCATGAACACTCCCTCAAACTCTCCGCGCCGTGCGCGCGACGGCGTCGACAACCTCGCTCTGGTCGTCGCGTACCACGCCGACAATCCAAGGCTTTCCCCGGGCGCGCTGAGCGCAGCCCGCCATTTTCTGAAGTGGGCGCATGCACGGAAAGTCTCTGTCCGTGACCTCGACGCGTCGGTTTTTGACAGGTTTCTTCGTCACCGCTGCCGCTGCGGTCGCTACAGCCCCAAACAATTGCGTAGCCCGATGTATGCCACCTATACCCGGCGGTTTCTTCGATATCTCGAGGAGACTGGCGTGGTTGTGATCCCCAATGACACCGCCCGGCTTGGACAGCACCTGGAGGCTTTTGCAGAGAAGCTCGACACCGCAGGCTACAGCAAGGTGTCGTGCACAACACTGCTCAGCCACGCCAGCCATTTTGCCGAATGGGTTTTCCAGCAGCGAGTTCCGGTGACCGCAATCGGTGACGGAACCATCGATCAGTTCGCGCGGCACGAATGCCGCTGCGGGGAAATGACCAAACATGGCAAAAAGGTTCTGGCGTCTCATTATAAGAACCGCAAACGAGGTGCCCTTGCGCTTGTCCGGCACCTGATCGCCGAAGGTCTGCTCTCGCCCGAAGCACCTGACAAAGTCTCCGCAGAAGATCCACGTCTGACCGGCTTTTCGGAATGGCTGCGAAGCGAGCGTGGGGTGACGCCCAAGACCGTACGGCGCTATTTGAATGAAGCGGGCCGCTGGCTGGAACGCCTTGGGGCAACTCCGAAGGATTACAGCGCTGCGTCCATCCGGTCGATCGTCCTGGACCAGGGCGAAGAACGCTCCCGATCATCTGTGCGCAAGACGGTCACCGTGTTGCGCGCCTTCCTGCGCTTTACGATCGTCCAGGGCGCATGCGCCCCGTCGCTCCTGCATGCGGTGCCATCTGCTGTTCGGCGCAAGCTTTCTACAGTCCCGCGCACGATTCCCACTGCGAAGATCGAAGAGATCATCGTCTCCTGTCGCACCAATACGCCGGTCGAGATCCGGGACCGCGCGATACTTCTCCTTCTCGCCCGGTTGGCCCTGCGCGCGGGGATATCTGGCAGTTGCATTTGTCAGATATCGACTGGCGCGCGAGTCGGTTGCGATTGTACGGCAAGGGCAGGCGCGGCGTGATGATGCCGCTGCCGCAGGATGTAGGCGATGCGCTGCTGGCCTATATCGAGAATGCGCGTCCGGTGGTCGCGTCGGACAGGGTCTTTCTCCGAGTCCAGGCTCCTTTCACCCCGCTGCGATCCTCCGCCGAGATTGCCGGGATCGTTTCCCGCGTCCTGAGACGCGGCGGCTTTACCGGCTTGCCGACCGGTTCGCATGTCTTTCGCCATTCACTGGCTTCCGCCTGGCTGCGCGGTGGTGCAGACCTTGACCTGATCGGTGCCGCGCTGCGCCACAGTTCCCGCGATACGACCGCGATCTATGCCAAGGTCGATGTCGGGATGCTGGCGGAAGTGGCTCAACCATGGCCGGGGTACGAGTCATGATACATCACCACGTTGATCGCTTCGTCCAATTCAACCGCACACTCGGAAAGAAGTTCACCGCGCAGGAGGTATCCTTGCGCGCCTTCGCGGATTTTGCCGCGGAACGATCCATCACGCATCTGACAGCAGCACCGATTCTCGAATGGGCCGGCGGAGCTGCAACGCCGGACGCCGCGCAGGCCCGGTTTGATCGCGCCCGCGCGCTGGCGGTGTTCCTGCATGCGGAGGATGCGCAGCACGAGATACCGGCGATAGGGCTTCTGGGCCGATCACGGCGAAGGCGGCCCGCTCCACATATTCTGACGCGAGACCAGATCAATCGGATCATGCAGGAAGCGCTTCTGGTGCCCGGCCTGTCGCCGATCAGCCCGCTGACTTACCATAACCTGTTCGGGCTGCTCGCTTCGACGGGCTTGCGGATTTCGGAGGCATTGTCCCTGCAGCGCGGCGATCTGACGGAAGACGGCCTCATGATCCGCAAGGGCAAGTTCGGCAAAACCCGTCTCGTTCCCATTCATGCCTCGACCCGCGCCGCGCTGGATCGGTATCTTGAAGCCCGCAACAGCCTACGCAAAGTAGGCGATGCGCTTTTCGTTCTGGGCCATGGCCGCCCCCGACGGCGACGAGGGTCCACGTGGTTTTCGTGCGGATCGTGCGCAAGCTCGGCTATCGCAACCCAACGGGTCCCGGTCCCCGGGTGCACGATCTGCGCCATACCTTCGCCGTGCGATCGCTGGAGGCCTGCGGGAACAACCCGCAGGCGGTGTTGCGGCACATGAAGGCCTTGAGCACCTATCTCGGCCATGTGGATATTGCCAACACCTACTGGTACCTTGAGGCCACGCCGGTTCTGTTGCGGATGATTGCGTCGACCGCCGAGGAGACCTGGATCGGAGGTGCGACATGACCCCGCTTGCTCCCGACCTTTCCGCCTTTCTGCAAACCCATCTTCCCGATGAATGCGGGGCAAGCCGGCATACCATCGCGGCCTATGCCCGTGCTTTCGCCCTCTTGCTGCGGTTTGTCGCCGGGCGGCTCAAGCGAACTCCATCGGAACTTTTCATCGAAGATATTGATGTGCAGATGGTCAGGGCGTTCCTCGAACATATCGAAGAGGGACGCGCCAATTCCATCCGGTCCCGCAACGCGCGACTGGCAGCGATCAAATCGTTTTTTCGTTTCATTGAGCATCGCCATCCGGCCTGCCTTGAGCAGGCAAGGATGATCCGCGCCATGCCGACCAAGCGGACAGACGCCAAGCTGATCGATTATCTGACCAAGGAAGAAGTCCGCGCCCTGCTTGCCGCGCCGAACCGCCACACGCGGGGCGGATTGCGGGATCGGGCCATGTTGCATCTGGCCTATGCGGCGGGGTTGAGGGCGTCCGAACTGCTCGCGGTGCGGATGGACGATTTTCCCGATGGGTCGTTTTCCAGCCTGCGGATCCTGGGAAAGGGACGGCGGGAGCGTGTGCTGCCGCTCTGGAAGGAGACCCAGGGCGCCATCCGGGCGTGGCTGGCCGTCCGGCCCGGCAATGTAGGCCCGGAACTGTTTCTGAACCGAGATGGGCGGCAAATGACGCGGGATGGATTTGCATATCGGCTCAGGCAGCATGTGACGGTGGCCGAACGTTCGGCGCCGTCGATTGCCGCAAAGCACGTCACCCCACATGTGCTGCGGCACAGCTGCGCCATGCACACGCTTCAGGCCACCGGCGATATCCGCAAGGTCGCGCTCTGGCTTGGCCATGCCAGCATCCAGACGACCGAGATGTATCTGCGCGCGGATCCAACCGAGAAGCTTGCGCTTCTCGAGGCGCATCACGCACCGCTGATCAAGCCCGGCAAGTTCCGTGAGCCTTCGGACAAGCTGATGCAAATATTGGCCGTCGCCGCGCAGCGTTCCTGAACGACAAGACAAAATTGGCGTCCCGCATTCTGCGGGGCGCTATTCCATCACATAGCCAAGCGCCCGATAGCCCGTCCTTCGTTTGGCAGCCATTCTGGCGAGGACGGGGACCGAACTGTCGACATAGTCAACCACCAACACGTCTTTCTTGTCGTCATGCCGCCGGTGCAACCTGCCGACATATTGCGCCAACGTTCCCTTCCATGCGATCGGCATCGTCAGGAACAGGGTGTCGAGCCGCGCATCATCGAAGCCCTCGCCGATATAGCGCCCTGTCGCGAGGATCAGCCGTTCCTCATCATCGGCAACGCTCAACGCCGTCTGCGCGGCCTTCCGGTCCGTTGCCGACATGCCGCCCCGGAGCACGGCGATATTCCTGGCGAATCTGGAAAACCGCTGCTGGAGATAGTCGAGGTGATCCTTTCGCTCGGTCAGGACAATCGGCGAGCGCTTGGCCTCAAGCGATTTCAGAACGTCGTCGAAGATCAGGTCGTTTCGGGTCTCATCCGCCGCCAGTGCTGCATAAATTGCGGGCATGGACGGGCGCTCGGCCATGGCGAGCGCCTCCGGCAACCGGAATCTCGTGTGACGTTCCCGTGCCCGATGGCGAAGGCCGCTTTCGGCGGCCTGCGATTTTGCGCTCACCTGATGGCGCACCGGGCCGCATTGCATGAAGATGATCGGGTGATGCCCGTCCTTTCGGGCAACGGTTGCCGACAATCCGGTGACATAGCGCGCTTTCGATCTGCGGGCGACGAGTTCGAAGCTTGCAGCGGACAAGTGATGGCATTCATCAACGACAAGATGGCCGTAATCGGCAACGATGTCGTCAACTTCACCCTTGCGAACCAGACTCTGGATAAGCGCCACGTCGATCACACCGGTGGGTTTGCGCTTTCCGGCCCCGATGGCGCCGATCAGCTTGGGATCGATCTGCAAAAATGAGCCAAGCCGTTCGACCCATTGATTCAGCAATTCCCGGCGGTGCACCAGAACCAGCGTGTTGCGGGCGCAATGTGCGATCAGCGCGGAGGCCACGACCGTCTTGCCGAAGGCGGTGGTGGCGGCCAGCACGCCGGTATCGTGTTCGACCAATGCGTCAAATGCCTGCGACTGTTGCCGGCGCAGCTCGCCTCGGAAGCGCACAATCTCCGGCAAAGGGGCTCCGTCCTCACGCAAATCGTCCACTTCGACAGTTGCTCCGTGATCGGAGAAAAACCCGGTCACCTCATCAAAGCAGCCACGCGGCAACGCGACGTGCCGGGGATGCAACTCGGCGCAGGACACAATGCGCGGCTTCCCGAATGTAGGCAGCCGCATCGCTTGTGCGCGGTAGAATTCGGGATTCTGGAACGCGGCCAACCGCACCAGTTGGGCAATCATGGCCGATGGAAGGTCGGATCGGTCGATGTAAATTTGATCGGCAACCGTCACCTTGATGGTCTGCGGGATGGGCACTTCCAGTCGACGCGGCGTGCTGCGACGTGACGGAGGCATTTTCCAAGGTTCGTCCGCCTGCTCGTCCTCAACCGGCATGCGGACGCCCAGCACCCGCCCGGAAAGCTCCGCCGCTTCAACGAGGTTGGTCACCGCTGCGGCGGTCATTCGCGGCAAGGAAGACAAATAGGCCCACTGATCATCATATGGCCGCATGTCCGCGTCGACAAAGACGCTGTTGCCCACCTTGCGCGCGGTGTTCTGGAGCGGCAGCGCGATCAGGTTGCCAAACCCGCCAAGCGGCATGATGTCCTGGTTCGGAAACAGCCGGTCATAGGATGCGAAGCCGATTTCCGGCCGCCTTTCCATCGTTTCCGTGATCAGGACGGATCCAAGCTGGCGCGCCAGACGGGCAGAAACCGCTTCAGCAAAGAATATCCAGACATGTCCGCCGTTACCCGACCTCGACCGCTCCAACGCTGCGGGCACGCCCTTCACCCGGCAGGTTTCGAGCAGCGCATTGGCGTCCTCCGACCAGGAAGTCTTGTCAAAATCCGCCGCCAGGAACCAGCAGGTATCTCCGGGCAAGAGCGGATAGACGCCTGCAACAAAATCCCCGCCCCGACCGTCGTCGCCACGCAGGTGCCTTGCAATAACACCTTCATCCGGCGGTATGAACTTCTGATGAGGACACTCGCCGCATTTGACCTTTGGCTTGCCACAGATGCCCTTCACCCATTCGTTGCCGCAAGCCGGCGAGTATCCTGAGCGACCGGTCCTCCTGTTTTCCCATCGCACCGGAAACACGTCAGGCCGACCGGCGAACAGGCGACGGAACAGCTCGACCTTTTGGTGCGACGGAGAAGCATTCGTAACCGGGGCGTTCTCGAATGAGGATTGTCTCACTGCCGGCACGTGCTCTGCAGCGAGACGAGCCTCTAGCGCTGCAACGTCGCGCTGAAGCTGCGTTCGTTCGACATCCAGATCGGCCAGACGGGCTCGAACCCGCGCCAACTCCGCCTCAATGTCGCTTCTGTCCGCCACCTGCGATTTCCACCCAGACCTTTCCGCCCCGTCCAGCATAAAGCGCGAAAGCGGCAGGCGTAAGCAGGTCGTCGGCTTCGGCGCGGCCGCCGACCGGAGAGTTCGAGGGGGAGTTCATGGGGATGTCCTTCTGCAGTTGAGAGCAGAGGCATCATTATTATCCAAAGCGGAAACCCGAAAATGAATCACCAGAACAACAACTTGAAACCCAGAACTCCGCATAACGGTGACGCGGCATATTACGTCCTGGGATACCTCGAACAGGCCTTCCCGATTCATGCGCAAAAGCTGGTCGAGATCGACGGCAATATGGTGGCCGAGCCGCTCCGCGATGAAACTGGCGCGCTGGTCGTCTCGCGCGAGGCGCTCGCCCTGCGCGATGCGGCCATGATGGAGTTGATGACGCTGGCCCCGATCCCTTCGGCGCTGGATCAGATCCTCTGGGCCTTTGGCGACGATGCCGTGGCCGAAGTGACCGGAAGGTCGATCCGACCTCTGAAGGCGGACGATGGCCACCTCTTCATCGAGAAGCGCGCCGCCAGCAGCAATTCATCCGAAACCCAAGCCTTCATGGACGGCGAAAAGGATGTCCTGATCTTCTCCGATGCGGGCGGCACGGGCCGTTCCTATCATGCGGCACAAACGGCGAAGAACCAGAAACGGCGGCGGCACTACCTGCTGGAGCCCGGCTGGCGCGCCGATGCGGCCATCCAGGGGCTCGGCCGCACCCATCGCTCTGCCCAGGTCAGCGCGCCTTTCTTCCGGGTCTGCACCTCGGATGTGCATGGCGAAAAGCGTTTCACCTCGACGATAGCCAAGCGCCTCGACCAGCTAGGGGCCTTGACCAAGGGTCAGCGCGAGACCGGCTCGCAAGGCATGTTCCGCGAGGAGGACAATCTCGAAAGCCCGATCGCACGGGCGGCGCTGCGTGGGTATTTCGCCGATCTTGCCGCCGGGCGCGCTGAGGCGATGAGCTACGAGAGCTTCACCGACTGGACGGCCCTGCGGCTGATCGACCAGGACGGGGTGCTCCTTGAGGAGCTTCCCCCGATCCAGCGGTTTCTCAACCGGGTTCTGGCCCTTCCCATCCACATGCAGAACGCGCTCTTTGGCGAGTTCATGAGGCGGATTGCCGATCAGTCTGAGCGGGCGCGCGCGGCGGGCACGCTCGATCTCGGCGTCGAAACCCTGCGCGGCGAAAGAATCGAGCAGGTTTCCACCGAAGACCTCTGGACCTGCCCGAAATCCGGCGCCGTGACGCGGATCATCGGGCTGGAGGTCACCGACCCGGTCCACGTCCTTGGGGCTGAAGAGGCCATATCGCGCAATCCGGACAAGCTGCCAATGGTCAATCGCGCCTCCGGTCGCGCGGCGCTCATCTCGGCACGCCCGATGCAGATGTATGACGAAGACATCGTCACGCTGATGCGCAAGGTTGTGCGGCCAAACGGGTCGAGCTACCTGGAGGAGGCGCGGTTCACGTCTTCGGCCTGGGAAGACATCGAAAGGCCCGAGTTTGCAAAGCTTTGGGATGCCGAGGCAGCGTCCCTGCCAAAAACCACCACAACCAAGCTCTACCTGCTGACCGGGCTCTTGTTGCCGATCTGGAAGGATATTCCGACCACCAATGAGCGCATCTACCGGGTCACGCCCGATGGGGCGACCGCCATGATCGGGCGCACGCTGAGCGAGGAAGGGGCGGCCGCGCTGCGCGCCCGCTTCCTCGTGTCCAACCCGCAAACACCGCAGGAGATGTTGACCGCCGCCCTCGGCACCACCGCGCCTGTCGATCTGGGCCGGGGTCTCACCCTGACCCGTCGCCGTGTCGCAGGCGAGATGCGCCTTGAGTTGTGCGGCGTGGACAGGGGCATGATTGATGGCCTCAAGGCCCTCGGCTGCTTCACCGAGATCATCGCCTTCCAGCTACGGGTGTTCCTGCCGCATGGGGACGGGATCGACACGGGAAGCATTCTGGCCCGGATCGTGGGGCAGGAAGCCGCCATGACGTCAGAACAAGCCGCCTGAAAAGTCAAAGCGGGCTTTCGGTCGGGCGTCGCGGATCGGGGTTTGCCCGGGCTGCGCTTTCCGGGCGCGGGCAGACCAATGCCGGGCCCGGCCCCCAAATTCAGACAAGAGGACAGACCCATGACCAATCCCCAGATCGACTATGCCGCAATGGCGGCTCAGTGGCGTGCAGAGCGCGAAACCACATTGAAGGCATCCCGAACGGAGCTGCTCGCGCAACTACGTGCGCTTGGCATCAGCGAGGTCACTGCCGAATACGAAGGCTATGGCGACTCCGGCAATGTCGAGGATGTGACGGTGCAGCCCGCAGAGGTCCAACTGCCGGAGGCGCTTGCCACAGAGGTTGGCGACTTCGCCTGGTCGCTCGCCTATCACCATCACCCGGGGTTCGAAAACAACGAGGGCGGCTACGGCACGCTGACATGGGACATAGCACTAGACAGCATCATCCTCGATCACGCGGACCGCTATGTCGAATGCTCGCACAGCTATGTCGAGGGGCTGTGAGATGGCCCATCCGCTTCATCATGCTGAAAGCTCTGCCCAGAAATTCGGCGGGGTGCCATCTGACTATCAGTCTGTGCACGATTGGTTTGACGCCTCGAAAGAGCACCTCGCGCTCTTCACGCACCGAGCCATGCGCCACCATGCACAAGGCCTGTTCGAGGCCGAACGTGTCTTCGGCTTGACCCTGACCAATAGCGCGGGTCGGGACATTCCCGTGCGCTGGATCGGCGAGCAGCATATCCGCGAAGACTGTCAGGGCCGTATCCCGAGCATGGCGGACTGGCTGCGACGGATCCAGCCCGAGCCATGGATGGCCAATGGCCATATCGACCGGCATTCTGGCGATGAGCCCTGCGGCGACCCAAGGGTCGCCTGGGCCTCCGAGGTTGCCGCCGGACGAACGGTTCTTGGCCTGAAAGATTGGATGGCGGCGCGCGCGACGCGGGCCACGCAAAGCGCCTGACAGCTCTCGGCCGTTTGCCAAACGAATACTGTATGGAAGCCCGGTTGGAAGATCGGGCTTCTTGCGTCGTTTCCCCACCATTCTTCTTGAGGAGGATCGCATGACACTCGATGAAATCAAGGCGGCCGTCGATGCCGGCCAGACCGTGCACTGGGCCAATACCGGCTACGTTGTCCACAAGGACCGGCTCGGTCAGTACCTCATCACCTATCAGCCGAACGGTAGCTGCATCGGCCTGACCGACCGGAGCGGGCACCGGTTGAACGGAAAAGAAACGGTGTTCTTCGTCGCGCAATCGAAGGACGCCGCAGAAAATCCGGGCAACCAATCAAGACCAGACGGGCAGGGGAGGGGCGTAGCACCCGGAGGCGCGGGGGCATTCCCACTCGGACGGCAGCTCTGACCCGTGGGCGGGGCTGAAAGGAAAGCGAGCTTTCTGATTTGTGATCCCAAGAGGGGTCGAGAAAGCAATCCCCGATGCGTTGGCAAGAACGTCAGGCACCGGCCAATCCAAAAGGAACCATCCCATGTTCGCAGGAACCCTCACCCGCAATGTCGAGACCGCAGACGCTCAGTACACCGGCATGATCCACTCGACGCGCTTTGACATCGCCATCCAGTTGGAGGCGCGGGCTAAGATGTCCGAACGCAGCCCGGATTTTGACGTGACGGCAGTCAACAAATCAGGCCGCAAGGTGCGAATCGGCACGGCCTGGAACGAGACCGGCAATACCAGCGGCAACCCCTACATCTCGATGCAGATCGATGTCGGCTTGGGTCCGTTCCGGGTCAACGCGGTGCAGACGAAAGAGGCGCGCGCGGCCCAAAGCGGCGAATTCGAGATCATCCCGCTGGTCTCGAACGGCCTGATGAAGTCCGGCTCGATCTCGGGCGAGCTCACCGCCATGGACGCGGACAACGCCTTCACTGGCTACATCGCCAACATGATGTTCGATCTGGAGTTCATGCTGATCGAGAACAGCTACAAATCCGAGGAAACCCACCCCGATTACCGGATCGAGGTCAGCTCACCCCGGGGCACACCGATCCGCGTCGGCTCGGCCTGGATGGCCAAAAGCAGCCGCACGGGCAATGACTACCTGTCGCTGCTGATCAACACGCCCGATGGCGACCTGCGCGTCAACGCCGTGCAGAACGAAGAACAGCGCGGCGGGCAGACCTTCTCGATCATCCCGTTCATCGACAGCGGTGAGCAGCCGCAGGACGCGGGCGCGGGGCTCTCCTTGGTCGCCTAGTCGGCGCGCGAGGGGGAGACGATCTGAACCCAAAGGGGAACCGTGGGATCACGGTTCCCCTTTTTCTGTGCTGGTGTGGTTTGGAGATGGCGCGAAGTAAACTATGCTTAGGTCAGGTGTCGAAGTAGGCCTAGAGCCGCCATTCTGCAGTCGGTGGCGACCCCGGCTGATGCCGCAGCAAGCACCAAGGGCAGCGAAGCGCAGTTAGCGATCTTTGGAAACTCAGCCTTTCTCTATCTCAACAAGCGCCTTTGCTAACATGACAGCTGGAACGAGGCAAAGATCAGCGGACGATCGGGCGACTTGTTCGAGAGCGCCAAGAAATTCTGGAACCTGCCAAACGTCGCAAGCTAACATCTATCGCCCTGCTTCGCCGGAGCCGTCCGTCACCCCTCACTTGCTGATGGGGGTGCGGCGGCGCAGAAGATCAGGGCACCCGCCTCCGCCCTGCTCTGCTAGTGAGTCAGGAACCTCTTGCCCTATGAAAGTTCTTCCAGGATGGGCACTGTCTTCATGTGATCCTCAACGGCAGACCTGACCTCATCACTCATCGGCAGGTTTGCCGCTTCTGTGCCCCAATGCTCCCGAAAAGCCTGAACCGTCTCTTGGGCCGCGTCGATCGCCATCTTCCTCGGGATCGATGCTTTGACGGCAAGGTGTTCTAGCTCATCAACCGAGAATGCCGAAAACACCTTGGCACGGCTGACCTTCATGTTGGTCGCATCACCCGGAATGTAGGGCACAGTCGCCACAAAATCATA
Organism: Sulfitobacter faviae; assembly: GCF_029870955.1. Taxonomy (NCBI): domain Bacteria; kingdom Pseudomonadati; phylum Pseudomonadota; class Alphaproteobacteria; order Rhodobacterales; family Roseobacteraceae; genus Sulfitobacter; species Sulfitobacter faviae. The sequence continues at coordinate 120,705 of NZ_PGFQ01000005.1, forward strand.
AGCTGGTGCCAGCGAGACATACCGCCTGTCCGGATAGATCAGTGACCAGTTCTTCATGTGCATATCAGCATTGCCGATCAGCATGTTGAAGGTCAGGCGCCGGACATATTCGATGATGTCGGCATCATTACCTTCGGCGGCGATCACCTGGGCGATGTTGCGGAATGTGCCATTGCCGTATTTGTCTTCGGGATAGAGCCCATAGACCTGCGCAAAATCCTCGATATGCACGCGCGACCCGTCGGAAAGGCGATCAAACCGCTCGATCACAAAGGCATGGTTGCCGATCTTATCGATACCCTCGGGCAGGTTCTTGATCGCATCGATACTGACCAGATCGATGGCAGGGACGTTCATCCCGATAAGGCCGGCCAGCTTCATCATCGAGAATTCATTTTCAGGGACGCCTGCGAATTCACGCGAGGGTAGCTTCACGATCCAGGAGCCCCCGACACCAGAGGCGGGAATGGTCAGCCCGCCACTAGCTTCCATCACGGCGGAAAACTTGAGCTGAACGCCTGCCAGCGAAAACCGCAAAGCATTCTCTCGCTGATCATCGCCATGATCATCGGCGCCATCGGCCGCATCCGGCGGCCAGGCTTCACCGTCAGCAGGGGTGATCGTGATCGCGCCGGGCAGGTCATGGCCAAGCGCCCAAAGCAGATAGAATTCTCGTTCGGGATTCACGCCCGCCTGTTCGGCCAGGTATTTGCGCAGATGGCCTTCGGGAAGAAGGTTTGAGAAGAAGGGCATGACGCGCTTCTGATAGGGCCGAAAATCCGTATAGAGTTCCCCGAATTCATCCTTGAAGGCGAGCCCGAGGGTCGGCCTGTCAGGATTTTCGATGTACTCGTCGGTGAAGGCAAAGATGGTGCGATCGCCGCCAAGATTGGTGAGCGTGCCAATGGGCTCGCCATACAGGTTTACGTTCAGCACGGAGACATTACTCATCGTTGTCTCCATCAAGGCGATAGGCAGGACGCGGCAAGCGCGTCCGTTCCTCATCGGCTATGCCATGGGCGAGTGCGTTGCGGAAACTGTTCATCTGCTTTGACGCTTCCTGCAGCGCGGCAACGCCACCCGCGTTCTCCACGGCTTTGAGCGCTTCACGTATGCTGCGCAATGTGTCGGTATTCCGGATCAGGTTCTCGAACTGTCGCATCTCGCGAAACTGCCGCTGCAGGTTTTCGAAGACGGGACTATCGATCTTGAGCGACTGGATGTGCTCAAGCTGCTTGGCGAGCCGGGTAATCTCTTTACGCGCCTCCGGCGTGGCCTTCGGCACGTCGTTTACGCTACGGGTGATCGTTCTTACGGCAGGCGCGGCCTTGCGCGGAACAAGCGCCAGTTCCAGATCAAGGGCGTTGGCGATGGCGGTCAGACTTGAGACGGTGAGGTTCACAGCGCCGCTCTCGATCTTGGAGATATGCGACTGCGGCACGCCTGCATGGGCGCTCAGCGCGCGCTGGCTCAGCCCCTTCTTTTCGCGGGCAGCTTTCAGTGTCGCCGCCAGTTTCTCGCTCTCATAGCTCATTTTGATATAATCCTGCATATCAAGCAAAGCGCTTGATCTACTTTAATGTATCATATGAAGCCTGAATTTTCAAGACGTGATCTAGTTTGACATATCGTAAGCTAGAAACGATCTATTTCTATAGATCGAACCATGGGGCATTGCTAGCCCAACCACGATGAACCCGGCGTGCGGCTCACCATACGGTCGTATGTATCCTCTTCAGCCTCTTCGGCAGGCTCGAAGCGTGACGGCGCGTCCCCAAGATGGATTAGGGAAAGCGCAAAGTCGTGGACTTCGGAGACCAGAGCATGTTCGGTGCAGGGCTCTTTGAACCAGCTTCCTGACTCATGCTCTCTCGTTGCTTTTCGCCGAACCAGTTCAGTTTCCGTTGCCGGTATCGCGGTCGCCGGTATCTCGATTGGCGGTCGGCCAGCCGTCTTGAAGTAGGCGCCAGTGCGCAAGGCGCGATCACTCGACCGCGCCCAATGAATGAAGCCATCAATAGATTTCACAAGAACTGCCCGGCGCTCGGTGTACTGCAGCCAGCGCAGCGTCGCCGCGATCAGGGAAACGCCGTAGCGGTCCGCGCATGCGCCCAAGGCCTCTAGGTCAGGCTGAGACTTCGGAGCGATCTGCGCACGGAAGTCATCCAGTGGCATGAGGAGATTTGCGGCGAACTCGTTCGCTTCTTTCTCGATCTGCCGATATTTGCTGTCCCAGCGTTCCATGTCCTCGGTGCTGCACTGGATACCGTCAGGATGATCCTGCCTGTGCAAGAGGTAGTGCCCGAACTCGTGGGCGAGGGTAAAGTTGATGCGCCCCGGCGATGCTGTGTCCGAATTGTAGAAGATGCCCCAGCCCATTTCGCCAGGCGGGGCCTTCATCAAGGCGCCCTCGAATCCCTTCAGCGGGGCACCCTGCACAAGACTTATCGGATCGTCAGGAAAGCGCTGCTTTGAAAAATCGTAGGCAAGCGCTTCAACATTGACCGGAAAGCGGTCGTCGCCACCCAAGGTGTTCAGGATGATGGTCAGGTCGTATGCCCATCGTTGCGGCGACTTCGGCTTGGTCATCCGGGTTTCCCCCACAGCTTTACCATCTCGCGGATTTTTTCTTTGGTATCAGGGTCCATGTGTTTGTATTCACGATAGAACTGCGCATCGACGGCGTCTTCCTCGGTTATCGCCTGCTTTTCATCGAGCAGGTATTCAATCGTGACACCAAGTACTTCTGCAATCTTGGCCAGCTTCTCCGCCGATGGACGCGGCGGGTTCTTGTTCTCCAGTTCCCATATGTAGCTTTTGCTGGAGCCGGTGAGCTCGGCAAGTTTGTCAAGCGTGAGCTTTTGCTCCTTCCGTAAGCGGCGAATCTTCTCTCCCAGGCTGTTGGTCATGTGGCGGCCTCCCCGTCGATCTTATTGTTCGGTAAAGACGTACTTTACGTGCTTGACTTCTGACTTTCAACAAATATATGATGTTCGGAGTAGTCATACTTTTTATGCCTGCAACCCTAACGAACAGGAGGTATGGAAACCATGAGTAAGGGACCGAAGACCCATCACGTCGTGCCGAACCCGGCAGGCGGATGGGATGTGAAGCGTGGCGGCGCATCCCGCGCCAGCAGCCACCATGAAACCAAGCAGGACGCCGTTGATCGCGGACGTGAAATCAGCCGCAACCAGCAAAGCGAACTGCGTATCCACAACCGCGACGGACGGATCGCCAGCAGTGACAGCCACGGTGGCGACCCGTTCCCGCCGAAAGGCTAAAAAGAAAGGACCTGGCCATGCCGAAGGACGAAAAAGGCAAACCGGAAAAAGAGTACACGATTGTTGTGAACGGCCGCGAGAAGACGGTGACGGCGACAGAACTTGGCGAGGACGATCTGGTCGCGCTTGCTTACGAAAACCCGCCCAAGGGCGAGTTGATCTGCTTCACCATTACCTACCGGCGCGGCCAGGGCAACAAGCCCGAGGGCACGCTGGATGAGGGCGATACCGTGAAGCTGAAGGAGGGCATGATCTTCAATGTCACGGCAACTGATAAGTCGTAACGCCGATCTCAAGGCCCTCGAAGAAGGCGGATACGAGGTGGCTGTGAAAAGTGGCCACCTCGTGATCTCCAACGTGCCCTACGTGAACGCCAATCGCGAGGTAAAGCTTGGCACGCTCGTTTCTGTTCTGCAGACGAACGGTGGCGAGACGATGGCGCCGAGCGACCATAAGGCGTACTTCGTGGGCGAGCATCCTTGCGATCACAATGGCAAGACACTCGAAGGCATCAGGCACTCCAGCAAACGCCAGAGCCTCGGCAAAGACATCACGGTAGACCACATGTTTTCGGCCAAGCCAAAAGAGGGCTACCGCGACTACGAACACAAAATGACCACCTATGTGGAGATGATCGCATCGCCCGCGCGGAAAATCGATCCGACGGCTGATGCGCGCACCTACGTCGTCGCAGACTCCGATGAACCTGATCCGGTATTCAACTACCAGGACACAGCCTCGACACGGGCCGGGATCGGCGGTTTTTCCGAAAAGCTGGCGATGAACAAGGTCGCCATTGTTGGCCTCGGCGGAACAGGCTCTTATGTGCTCGATCTGCTCGCTAAGACGCCGATCCGCGAGCTGCATCTTATCGACGGTGATGATTTCCTGCAGCACAACGCGTTCCGTAGCCCGGGCGCACCCAGCATTGAAACACTGCGGGAACGGAACAAGAAGGTCGATTACTTCGCAGCGCTTTATGCGCCTATACGTAAAGGGATCGTCCCGCATCCAGTCTATCTCGACGAATCCAACGTGGACCTGCTGAACGAGATGGATTTCGTCTTTGTGTGCGTTGACTCCGGCGCCGCCAAACGCCCGGCTGTCGAACACCTCGAAGAACAGGGCACCCCCTTCATTGATGTTGGTATGGGGATCGAGATGGGCGACGATGCCCTGGTGGGTGTGCTGCGGGTGACGCTGAGCACCGCCGAACAGCGAGAGCCGCTTCGTCGCCGCGTCGGCATGGGCGAGGCGGACGTAGATGATGCTTACGCCACCAACATCCAGGTGGCTGACCTGAACGCCCTGAACGCGACGCTCGCGGTGATCCGGTGGAAGAAGCTTGTAGGGTTTTACGCCGATTTTGAGGGCGAGCATTCCAGCAACTACACGATTGATGGCAACACGATAAACAACATGGACGGGCGCGATGACGATTAAGAAGATTACCCACAAATTTGTAGATGCGATCCCCGAGCAGACCGAGGAGGGCGTTCTGTACCTCGCCATGGATTACGCAACGGCCGTTCACAAATGCGCCTGCGGCTGTGGCAGGGAAGTCGTCACGCCCTTAAGCCCGACGGACTGGAAGATGGGCTATGACGGTGTGTCGATCTCGCTCTCGCCGTCCATCGGGAACTGGAGCTTTCCTTGCCGGTCGCATTACTGGATCAAGCACAGCAATATCCGGTGGGCAGGTGATGTGAGTGATGAACAGATTGCCGCTGGACGGGCGCACGACCGTCGCGCCAAAGGTCGGTATTACGATGCGCCGGAAGCCCCCGCATCAATGGCGAATGCGGATGTGCCACAAGGTCTTTGGCAACGTTTCCGGCGGTGGCTAAGCGGCAAGTAATGGTTAGTACCGACGCCGATATCCTTACCGCGAGAGCAGTTTTGCCCCGAATCCCTTCCGTTGGATGATGTATGGCGGCTGCCCCTACGGCAAAAGACGGTTTATCCAGATGCGCACGCAGCATATGTATCTCCACCCGCCGCCAAAACCCGCAACTTTGCGAAGTCCACTTCCTACGCATCGCTGCCGTTCGTCCAAGGCGCAGCGAATGACTGGCTCCCGCCCATCACGTCCAATGCCCGGAAAAGCAATCACTATAGTCGGCAGCAGCGTCGCCAGCACATCAACCTTGGGCTAAGCCTTGCGGCCTCCCCAGCTCGGCTTCGCGTGTCGCAGGGGAGAACGGCCCTTCGGTCCGTCGCGCATTCGGCCATGCGGCCTCACCGCGGCGTCGCGCTTGGCGTCCCGGTTTGCCCGCCTCGCGAGCACGTCTCTCCCTGGCCGCTCCGCCGGATTGCGCTCTGGTCTGTTTTGGCCGAGGCCAAAACGATCCCGCCGCTTCATCCGTCTCCCGCGTCCGGTCGGGCCGTTTGCCTGCTCGGGTCGGGCAAACCTACCGTCAAAACACACACACATGAGCGTGGAAGCATATCCTCCGGATGGCCCCCAAATCAGCCCGCCTCAAGGATCGCAAAACTTTTCGGCGAGGGCGGGGCCTTTGGCGCGGGGCGGTCCCATGCGTGAGGGCGCGCATGTGTCCGGTGCTGCGCGCGGAAAACTTTTGCGCCCGGCAAGCCGGCGGCTGCGCCGTCCCTGACCCGGGCAGATTCGGAAACCAGGCATTCGGCCATGCCCCCACACTCACGTGGTGGCTCCACAACCGAATACTGGAGACCAGACATGGCTTACGACAATGCAAACACCTACGAGACCATCGAACTTTTCGGACTGACCGAGAAGGACGCACAGCTCCCGATTCCGGAAGATCACGTCCTGACTGACCACATCGTCCGCGAAAGCTTCGAGGCTCTGCTCGGTCCGCTGCGTGGGACCGGACTCGAGGCGGAAATCGAACCGCTGGCCCATGGGCTCGCCACGATCCTGCAGCGCCGCAAGGTGGCGCTCGGCAAGGAGGTCGACCGCACCGCCGACAAGATCGGCGCGCTGGCAAAATCTCACGACGGATCGGAGATCGCCGAGACCGCGCTCGAAGGGGCGCAGGCCCGCTTCCTGCAGCTGCGCGAGGTTGTCAGCGCCATCGAGGTGATGAGCGAGGCGGCGGCGGAATGCTACGAGATCGAGACGGGCCACGCCTTCATCCCGGCAGCCGGGTCGCGCGCAAGCATCCGGGCGCAAGAGACCGGGGCGGTCTTCGAGGCGCGGCAGCTCCTGGAGCAGCACGACCGTGAAACCGCCGAGAAGTCGAAAGTCGAGGGGGTGCCCCTGATCGTCTCAGGCGCCACCGACTGGACCGATGTCGATGTGATCTTCAACACGCTCGACAAGGTTCGCGAACGAATCAAGCAGAACCGCAATCAGGAGATCTTCCTCTGCCATAAGGGTGGCAAGCACGGGGCGGAGATGATTGCGGCTCGGTGGGCCCGGGCACGCGGGGTCGCGCAGGCGCGCTTCGATCCGCGCTGGTCCGCGCATGGCCGGGCGGCACCGTTCAAGTGCAACGACGAAATGCTGGATGACAAGTTCGCGGCGACGGGGGTTGTACTCTTCGGCGGCAACGGGGTCGCGCTGAACCTCGGGCAGAAGGCGGAAGCGAAAGGTCTGACGGTCATGCGGGTTGCTGACCCGGCGAAGAAGACTGCGCAGGATTGAAGAGAGGGGGTCGCGCTTGGCGCGGCCCTTTCGTCATGTCTCATGGCGCGTGCGGTCGGTTACGCAAGATTGACAGGCTGCGGCGCCCGGCACTGTCATCGCTCTACCCGGTCCGTCAGTGTTCGGCCCATCCACATCGGTACGGGCTGGGGATGGTGCGCACCTCGCACATCATCAGCAGCGCAAGACCGAGGGGCGAGACGTCGCACATGAGGCTGAAGACCTGCACAACCCTCGGGTGGTGTTTCGGAACATCGCATCCACGCGGGCGGGCGTCATCAGCACCCCGGCCAGGTTCGGCAGGACGTGGACGCGGATGGTGGCGACTGCGTGACGGCACAGGTCAATCGGGTCCCTCCTTTTTGCTATGCATGTGGATCGCACGGGGTCTGCCCGTTCGTGCCCTCAGCTCACGCTTCGGCAAGCACAAATACGGCTTCCACGGCGGAGCCGCGAACCCTCCGCATTTGCACTTGCGACCGGGCCTCTTGCCCCCGTGCTGGCAGATCCCCATCGCAACAAGGAGTAACCCAAATGACCAACCACTACGTCGCCACCGTCCCCGTCAAGTTCACCGACACCGATGGCCAGGAGCGCACCCGCTTCCAACGCGTGGGCGCCATGTTCCGCAACACCCGCAACGGGGATGGCTCGGAGTTCTTCAGCCTCAAGCTCGACTTCCCGGTCGCGGTCTCGGAGCTGGTGATGTTCCCGCCGAGCGCGAAGGATCCCCAGGACTGAATCCTCTCACGAGGATGGGCCGCCCCGAGACGATCTCGAGGCGGCCTGATCCCTGTTCCAGGGATGCCGGGGCCCGCGGTAAGATCGCCCGAGGCGACCTCACGAAGCCGCCGGTCGCTGCGTATTGAACGGACGCACTTCTCCCGGAATGATCAGGCCGCGATAGACCGGCCAGTCAGCCTCAAGGGGGCCATCCACAAAAACCTATCGGCCAGGGCCTCCCGGTTTTTGCGGCAGAGATTTGGAAAGCCAAATCTGGCCCTCTTTGACCCTGCCTGTCCGCCCTGTCGGTGGGGTTTGCGCCCGCCCGCGGTTCCGTCCGAACACATGCGTGTTCGGCCAGAGCCTCGGGCGGGGCTGGTGGACGGGACCCCTAGGATAGGTGGGTCGCCCGGTGGTGAGGGCGGCAGAGCCGCGTCCCTGCGGGCCGCGGCGTGAAGCGGACACCAAGGCTGCCTGAGCCTGAATGTGACGTAAGTATATATTTGACATCTAGGTATATTATCGTAGGGTGGGGTCAGCCTTGGTGGAAGGTGGCAGGAAATAGGGGGTCTTTCTTCGCATGTCTCGTTCAAAACGTCTCACAGATGCGGACCGCATGGAGATCGTTCGCGAGGCTGGAGAAGGTGTGTCGACGTCTGAGCTTGCTGAACGGTTTGGCGTGTCGTCGCGAGCGATCCAGTACACGCTCAAAGCCGATGCCGAGCGCCAGACGGATGCCGCGATCCCGGTCTCCGCGGTCAGTGTGAAGGTCACCGCTGCTGAGCTTGCGGCGCTCGACGAGGTGTTGGCGAAGGCCGGGATCGAGAGCCGGGCCGAGGGGCTGCGGCGGCTCATTCAAGCGGCCGGCGGGGTGTTCGTTCCGGACGCGCAGATGGCGGCCGAGATGGCGCGCTACCGCGCCTCGCTTCACGAGGTCGGCAATGGCGTCGCGCAGATCGCCAAGCAGATGACACGGGCCAACCTGCAGGGGCAGGGGGCTGATGGTGGCACGCGTGCCGAGTTCTCCGAAATGCGCCTTGCGCAGATGCGGGGCTTGGCTCGGTTCATCCTGGATTCCGCTGACGAGATCGATCTGCTCCTGCGCCGCCGTCGCGACGCGATGCAGCTCGAAGCCACGGCCGCCTTGAGGGAGTTTGCCCATGCGGCTGAATGATGCCGTCCATACCGTCACGGGCGAGGTCTTCCGGGGCGGCTGGAGCCGGATCCGGGGCTCGATGCAGGGGCTGCACGTGGCGAAGCAAACCCAGCTTGTGCGCGCGGCAGCGGGGCATCGGCCAGCGGTCTTCAAAGCGATCCGGGGCGGGGGGACGCACAACAAGTCGCAACTGATGAACCAGCTCGAGTACCTCACCACCAAGTCCACCCATATCGTGGACAGTAGCGGGTTTCTGGATGGCAAGGCGAGGCTTGAGGCGAAGGACATCAAGGACCTCACCGAGCGCTTTGCCAAGCGGTGGGACGCGGGCTTCAAGCCCAAGCTCGGGCAGACCACCCACATGCTCATGTCTTTCCCCATCGGCACGCGCGGTGAGGATGTGCGCGATATCGCGACGGATGTGGCCGAGCGGTTCTTCCAGAGTGACGCGGGGCATTTCGACTACATCATCGCGGTGCATGAGGACCGCGATCACCCCCATGCGCATCTGGTGCTGAACCGCCGCTCGCAGGAGGGCGAGTTCTTCTATCTGGGGCGCAACCACCGCTTCAACTATGACGATTTCCGCCTCGCCATGGTCGAGGAGGCGGAAAAGTATGGCGTGCGCCTGGAGGCCACGCGCCGGGTGGATCGCGGGGTTGTGCATTACCCAGCCAGGACCAGCGAGGTCTACGCGGCCAAGGACGAGGGTCGCGCGCCCCGCGAGCGCGAACGTGTGGGGCAGGACCTGGCGCGGACGCTGGCGGAGATCGCCAATACCAGAACCGTCTACCATTCGCTTGCCGCGGAAGCCTCCCGCGAGGCCCGCGAGGATATTGCCGCAGCCCTCTTCCGCGCGGGGGAGGTGCTGGCGCGGGGCGGGCAGGTGGATCGAACAGGAGATGTCTATATGGCCGAGGATCAAAGTTTCGAGGATCTGAGAAGCCTCTATGCGGAAAAGCTCGCGCGGGTGCAGGGCATGATCGCCGAAAAGTCCGACGCGGAACGTCCCGTGCTGGAAAAACGCCTCATCGAGATCCAGACGCAGGTCCAGCACATGCAGCCTCTCGGATTGCGTTCGAGCACGTTGTCAGAGGCACCATCGGAGGGCGGGGTCTATTCCGAAGTAAACATCCAAGAGAGCCAGTTGGAGCGCCTCACAGAGCCGCGACTGCGGTCGCGGATCGACGCGGCCCTGCGGGGCACGGGGATCAGCACATCGGAAGTGGTGGCCCGGATCGAGACGGGCGCCTCAAATGAAGCGCTCGAGCATCAATGGATCGCCAATGATCTCTCCAAAGTGGCTGAGGCGCGAGATCTGAACCTCGAGCGCCGCGCCGATCTGGAACAGGCCCGCGACATTCTCAATGACGTGCATGTGGAACTTGGCACGCTGTTGGAGCGCGAGAACGTGCTGCGCCGGGATGGCGTCATGGAAGCGGAACCGGTCAGCGAGCGGTTCCATTATCATCGGGACGCGGTCCGGGCGATGGAAGGGGCAATCCGTCAGGAGATGCGCGCAGACGGCCTGACTGCGCAGCAGATCGAGGACCGGGACAGGGAGGTGGTCTCACGGGCAGAGCGCCGGATCGAGGCGGAGCAGCGCGCGTATCTCGAGGCACACCCGGACTTGCTCGCACGCCCTGGCGATGTGATCGACCGGTCTGAACCCTACAGGGAGACCATCACCGATGCGGCCCGCGCCAGCGAGATCACCCGCGAGGTCGACCGCATCATGGAGGGACGCGACCTCCGCACGCCCGTTGCAGACGCTGTCACGGATGACTTGCGCGCGCGCTATCCGGACATGCCGTCCCACCTTGCCCGTGGCCTCGGCGCGACCTATGCGGCGGTCGTCGAGATAAGCGACACGGAGGTCATCAATCAGGTTCGCCGCGACAACGAGTTGCGCGAGGGGCTTGGGGTTGGCACGCGTGACGAACGTCTAGCCACCCGCGATGAAACGGCGCCGCAGTCTGGCCGTACCGACCGCCTCGCAGACGAGATTGCGCGTGTCCTGGACCATGAGCGGGCAGGGGAGTTGTCCGCGCCCTTCGAGAGCGAGGCGGAGCGGGACGCCTTCCGTGGCGAGATCGCGCGGGTGCTGGATGACCGTCAACTTGAGCGGCTCACATCCGGCGCTGCCGATGCGCTTGAACAGGTTCTCGAGGACCGTCTCGACCGGCTCTATGTCGCCAAGGTCTACCTGCAATCTGATGCAGCGACGGCCAACACGGAGGCCTTGCGCCAGGTGGTCGATGATCTCGCCGACACCGAATACGAAAAACACCGCACCACAGACGTGGATGGCGAGACCGAGCGGGTACAGGTCCATTGAGCGCGCCCATGGGAAAGGCGCGGATCGCGACCGGTGTCTTGTTGGTAACGCTGGTGACCGCCGCCATGGGCTATACCATCGCATCGGCGGTGCTGACCTACCAGGATCTTGGGTTTGGGGCCGAGATCGACTTTGCTTATATCGCGCAGAACTACATGGCGATCCTCGATCGCCGCCCGGAGGCCGCGCAACTTATTCACCTGATCATCGGCAGCTTCGCCGCCGCCGGCCTGATGCTGAGCCTCGCCCTCTCGGGGTCCGCCCTGACACGGTTTGGCCAGACCCATTGGCAGAGTGCGCGCGAGATGAAGGCCAATGGCTTCTTCGGGGCACCCGGGACCGGGTTCATCCTGGGCAAGCTGGGGACGCCCGGCTCCCGCGCCAATTACATTTGCTCGAAAGTCTTCCCGCACGCGCTGATCGTGGCCCCCACCGGGCGCGGCAAGACCACGGGCTTCGTCATTCCAAACTTGCTGACCTGGCAAGGCTCCGCCGTGACGCTCGATGTGAAGGGCGAATGCTTCGAGGCGACGGCCCGGCACCGCGCAGCCCAAGGCGACAAGGTCTATCGCTTTGCCCCCACCGATTGGGAGGGCAGGCGCACGCATCGCTACAACCCGCTCCTGCGCATCTATCAACTGAAAGATCCCGCGCGCCAGCAGATGGAACTGCAGCTCCTGGCGACGCTGTTCCTGCAAAGCGACAATGACCGGGTGCAAGGCCTCCTCAAGGGCGGGATCGATCTCTTCGTGGCGGCAGGGCTCTTGGCCTTCCAGCGCAAGCGTCCGACCTTGGGCGAGATCTACCGCATCGCCGCCTCGGGCGGAAACAAGCAGAAGGAGTATTTCGCGCGGGGCCATGAGGTGGACAACAGGGCCGCCAAACTGATCTTCACGCGGCTGGCCTCGACCAACAACGATACGCTGACCTCTTATGTTTCGCTCCTGATGACCTCGGGGCTCGATCAATGGCAGAACCCGGCCATCGACGAGGCGACGGCGGTGTCGGATTTTGATTTCCGGACGATCCGCAAGAAACCCTTTTCGGTCTACCTCGTGGTCCAGCCGCTGATGGTCAAACCCCTCGCACCCCTGATCCGGCTGTTCTTTTCCGATCTCCTCTCCGCCATGCAGGAGAAAGACCCCGGGCCGGATGAGCCGTGGCCCGTAATGATCATGCTCGACGAGTTCAATCGCCTCGGCAAGATGCCCATCGTGGTCGAAAGCATCGAGACCCTGCGGACCTATCGTGGACATCTGGCCGTGGTCACGCAAACCATCCCCGCCCTCGATGAAATCTATGGCGAAAACGCCCGCCGCGCCCTGCAGGGCAACGCCGGCGTGAAGCTGTACCTGACGCCCTCGGATGAGAAGACAGTCGAGGAGCTGAGCAAGGCGGTCGGCAAGACCACGAAGACCGTGGTCACGCGCTCCCAATCCATCGGCAAGAACCCCTTTGAGGGCCGTAGCCAATCCACACGGACCGAAGAAAGCTCTTTGTTGCCCGAAGATGAAGCGCGCCGCCTGCCGCTCGATGAAATCGTCATGGTCATCGACGCGCAAATGCCGGTCCGAGCGAAGCGGATTCAGTATTTTGACGACCGGCTGTTCAAGGCGATCCACGCGGCGCAGACGGGTGAATTGCCGTTTCCGGAACCGGGGGGAGGGGGGCCGCGGGGGAACCTGCCGCTGAGTGTGCGCGCCATGCCGATGACGCCGCCAGCGAGTGGAGCAGGTGGGTCTGACGCCGTTGTGGAGACCGCACGCCAAGATGCTGGCAGCGAAACGTCAGGGCAAATCGACGTCGCCCCAAAGAAGACCGCGCCCGTCGTCCAAGCCGTTATCGCCGAGGAACAACGACAGATGGAGTTGGATTTTGCGGTGCTGGTGCCTTCTGATGATCTGGCAAAGGAGGTGGGTGACGAGCAGGTGAGGACCGCTGTGGATGGCCTGGGCGCGCTAGAGTCGGCTATGAAAGATGGGCCTTAAGACGTCTAGTGATTTTTTGGAGGGTTGTTTTCTTGAAAAATGGGAATGAGGAATGAAATTTTGGTGCAATGAGAACAGTATGGCAACATTTGCAGTCGCCCGAAATCGTGGTAAGCGGGAAAAGCCATCAGAAAACGGGGTTACTGTGGCTCATTGTCTTTTTTGTTTGAGCGCTAACCGGCGGATGACGGAGTAAAGCTTACACCATGTATTACCTTGATGGCCTCGCCAGCTGGCCAATGCGTCCGGAAGCCAAAGACGTTCTCATTGAGGCGCTGGCTCAACCCGGAAACGCGAACTCCAATCACGTTGCAGGCTGGCAGGCTAACCGCCTCTACGAAAAAGGAAGGAGGGCCGTTGCGACCCTTATCGGTGCTGCGCCAAACGAGATCTTCATTACCTCGGGCGCTACTGAGGCAAACGCGCTCGCGATCATAGGGACTTCGCGCGCCGTTGCAGAACAGTTTCCGCACAGAAACAAAATCATTCTGTCCGCGCTGGAACACGACGCGGTTCGACGTCCTGCGGAAGCACTGCGCGAGTTGGGCTTCGAGGTCCTGATGTGTCCTGTCGGCATAAATGGTTCGATTTGCCTGGAAAGTCTCGAGGCTCTTTTGGGCGAGACCACACTGCTCGTCAGCACAATGCTCGCAAGCAATTTAACGGGTGTAATCCAACCAATTGAAAAGATAAGTGAAATGGCGCATGCCGTCGGCGCGCTCATGCATGTCGATGCTGCTCAGGCCGCGGGTAAGCATCCGATCGACGTATTCGATCTCGGTGCCGATTACCTCAGCCTGTCGGCTCATAAATTTGGGGGACCACAGGGTGTCGGTGCGCTTTTTGTGGCCGCCAACGTCCCAAAGCCATCCGAGCTGACATCCGCAAGACCGTTGGAAGAGCATCTGAGCGGAACGCAACCTGCCGCGTTAGTTGCGGCGATGGGCCGTGCAGCCGAGATATCGGCTCAGAATATGGCGCGAGAGTCTGTCCACAGTAGGGGTCTGATATCCCTGTTCGAGGAGCAACTCTCTGGCGACGGCTTGCGTGTGGAACGACTTTTCCCATCAAGTCCGGCGGTTCCCGGAGCTGCCGCATTCATAGTCGACACGCCGGCGAGCTCAGATCTGATCGACAGTCTGAACACTAAAGTATGTCTTTCGAACGCGTCTGCCTGCCATTCCGGTTCATTGCAGCCTTCGCCGGTTCTTTCCGCGCTGCATCTCACTCATGACGAGCAGAAACGCTTCCTGCGTATAGGTGTCGGGTGGTGGCTTTCTGAAGACGATATTGGCTCGGCGACGGCGATCATGGTCGGCGCTATGGAGAAAGTCCTCCTTGCTACTGGTGAGCTTCACCAGTAGCATAGGCCTATGGCCGATGTATTTGACAATTGGTCCGGCAAACCGCAATTCGCCGGGCACGAAACATTCCCGCTGCGCATCCTTTGGTTGCGCAAAGCATATGACGCGGTTCGCGGCGGCGCCCCGCTGACGGTATTCAAGGACGACGAAGCCATCTCCCGGTTCGGCGTTGGCCGAAACATGGCTGTTTCAATGCGATTTTGGGCGCAAGCGGCGGAAGTTATCCAACTCGACGGCAAGGAATTAAAGCCTGACAATTTGGGTGACCTGCTCTTTGGCGAGAACGGATTTGACCCTTTTCTGGAGCATCCGACCTCTCTGTGGCTCATCCATTGGAAGCTTGCATCGGTGCCGGAGCACACCACAACTTTCTACTATTGTTTCAACGGGTTATTTGGCCACGAGTTTCGATCGACAGATTTGGTGGATGCCATCGAGAAGTTGATCGAGCAAAAGGGATGGCGTGGTGCTCACAAGACTATCCAGAACGACGTCACGGTCTTTCTGCGGAGCTACTGCAGCCGACCGAGCGGGGCGATGGATGACGCCGCGGAACCCTTGCTGGCTGAATTGGCATTGGTCCAGGAGACCGGCTCGAGCGGATGGTACGAATTCTCGATTGGCCCAAAGCCGAACCTTCACGACGCCCTGTTCGCCTACGCATTGGATGCCTACTGGACTCGCGCGCACGACAACCGCGCGACGCTCGCCGCGGAAATGATCTGCCACGACGCGGGCAGTCCCGGCCGGGTGTTTAAGATGGACGAAGATAGCGTCATCGAACGGCTGATGCGGATCGACGAAAGCACTGGTGGTGCTTTCGTCTGGACCGATACGGCAGGCCTGCGACAGGTCCAACGGAATCGGCGTCCTGACTTGGATGCTCTGCTGCAAAGCGCGTTTGGCGAGATTGCGCGCCGCGGAAAGGGCGTATGGCATGGCGCGTGAAACGCTCTCAGACAAAGTCAGACTGAACGGCCGGTTCGTACGAAGCGCGCGGATCGACATGGATCTGACCGGCACGCCGCCCCTTCAAGGTTATGTGCTCCAAGCCAGTACCGAAAAATCGCTCCTCGCGATGGCCGCATCGCTATCGGAGGGAGCACAAAGTGCTTTTACCTGGACCGGACCCTACGGCGGCGGCAAGTCGAGTACCGCACTGCTTTTGGGTAACCTCGTTGCCGGTTCCAAAGAGGGAAAGTCTCTCGCTCGGAAGATCGCCGGTCCGAAGCTGTCAAAGGCAATTGAGAAAGCCTTTGATCCCGGCTTGGGTGGTTGGAGCGTTATTCCGGTTACCGGAAGCCGTGTTAATCTGAGACAAGCCATCGCCGAGAAGATGGCAGAGCGATACGGGTGGACCCGCACAAAAAAGGACCGCGCGACAAAAAGCGATGGCCAACTCGTCCAAGACATATCTGATCACGCAAGTCAGGGACCAATTGTTCTGGTTCTGGATGAATTGGGAAAGTTCCTCGAAGCCGCGGCCGATAAAGACCACGATGCGCACCTCCTGCAGGATCTGGCTGAGATAAGCGCCAGAAGCGAAGGCCGTTTCGTTGTGATCGGAATCTTGCATCAGGCTTTTGAGGCATATGCGGACAAGCTCGCTTCGAGTGCCCGTCTCGAATGGGCGAAGATCCAGGGGCGGTTTCAGGATCTCTCCTTCCTTTCCGCAAGTGATGAAACGGTCAGGCTGCTCGGGCGGGCGATCGATACGGATGATATCCCTGGCACAGCAGAAGCGCAGGCCAAAAGCTTGGCCAAAATCGTCGGTTCAAATCGACCAACGGACGAAGAGGAGCTGACCGAGGCGCTTTCGCAGACCTGGCCTTTGAACCCGATTTGCGCGTTGTTGCTCGGCGGCATCACGCGCCGAAGTTTCGGTCAGAACGAGCGTAGCATCTTCGGATTCTTGGCGTCCGAAGAACCTGGGGGTTTCGCGAGTTCCTGAAGTCGGAATCGGCAAGCTCAGGGGAAACCTTCGGCCCCGATCGTCTTTGGGACTATCTTCAAACGAACTTTGGTCTGGCTCTTGCGGCTGGGCCGTTGGGGTCGCAAATGACGCTCGCGGCGGAGGCAATCGAGAAAGCGAACGTGCTCGGAGCGGACCTGCACGTGAAGCTGGCGAAATCTGCCGCGCTTATTGAAATCTTCAAGAACGGGACAGGATTGGCTGTCGACCAGGACGCCCTCTTGATCGCCGTTCCGGGGAACAACGTCTCTGATATCACGGGTGCACTCGATGATTTATGCGACTGGGGAGTTTTGCTTCGCCAGAAACGAGTGGGTGGGTATGCACTGTTCTCTGGCAGCGATTTTGACCTCGATGCGGCTTTAGAGAGATTTGGGGGTCGGACCACCTCGTCAGATCTTTCCCAAGTCGCCGCAAAGGCTGGCTTCGACCACATTGTCGCTAAAAGACATTACTTTGATTGCGGCGTGCTGCGGACCTTTGCGTTGCACGTAGAGTGCTTGGGGGAGCAATTCGATCCAAATGAGTTCAAGCGCACCGTAGGTCGCAAGGCGTTGGCCGCGAGTGGTGTCATGGTGATGGCTATCGCGCCCCAAGACGCCCGCTCACCAGACATCGAAGAGAAGATGGATGAGATTGTTCGGATCCTAAGGAAAACGGGAGTCGTGAGTGCATTCTCTTTGGTCGGCGATGGGAAGCGCTTGATTGAAGATGCAGGCGACCTGGCGGCGTTGTCTCAAGTTCAAAAGCAAGTACCGCAGATCGCCGGAGACAGGATCGCGCGGCGGGGAATCCGTGCGCGTGAGGCATTGCTGCGAAATCGCTCGAATGTCGAACTCCAACGCTTGATGCTGTCGAGCCAATGGCAAATCCTTCGGCCAAACGACTCCGAGATGGTGCTCTCTCTGTCCGCCGCGGCATCGCACCTGGCTGACAAAGCCTATCATTCGACGCCAATCATTCACAGCGAGCTGCTGCAAAAGGACAGACCATCCTCGAGTGCTGCGGCCGCTCTTCGAGCCCTTTGCCATGCCATGGTGAAAAGCCCGGATCGGAAGAACCTGGACTTCGAAGGGTTTCCAGCTGCATTCGGTCTCTACCTCACAACTCTGGCCCCAAGCGGCCTGCACCGAAAATCCAAGTCTGGCTACGGTTTTGCTGACCCAGATAAGACCATGACCGGTGCGTCCCTGAAGCCAGCATGGAAAATCTTGCGCTCGAAAAAGGAACAGTCGCTGGCGGAAGTCTATGAGGCTTGGCGGGGAGCGCCCTTTGGCATGAAGGTCGGCGTGATGCCGGTTTTAGCGCTGGCATTCTTGCTCGCAAATCGGCAGATTTATGCTGTCTACCAAGACGGTCGCTTTGTCGCGGATCTCGATGACATCTTTGTCGACAGAATGCTTCAGGATCCGTCGGCCGTCGTTCTGAGGCCCGCTGGACGCTCTGAACACCATCTGGCGTTCCTTTCCCGGATTGCGGAAGGGCTGGATCTGTCTGATGCATCTGCACTTACCGTTGCAAGTGCAGCCTTCCAGCGTATTGAGGCTTTGAGCGACTTTGCCAAACGCACCAGTCTCCTCTCAGCCGATACGCGCAAGATACGCGATGCAATCCGGCACGCAGACGATCCGGAAACACTGCTCTTCGAAACGCTTCCGGGTCTGAACATCAAAGGTGATCTAGTCGAAAAAACGGTCGCTGCGATTGAAGAGTGTGAGGCGGCCTATGATAGCCTTGCTAAAGATCTGCGACACGCGTTGGCGCAATCCATCGGAGTTCCGAGTGACACCTTTGCCGGAAGCCTCGAGCGCGCAGAGTCCATCAAGGGGTTGAGCTCAGATCTGAAGTTTGAGGCTTTTGCCGCGCGTGTTGGGGAGATTGAAGCCGGGACCGGCAGCCTTGAGGCGGTGGCCGGAACTCTGCAACCGAAGCCCATGCGCGACTGGTCCGACCGCAACCGCGAAGGAGCATTGTCTGAGGTAGCTAGGCTTGGGCGCCGCTTTAGGCAGGCCGAAGCAGTGGCGTTGATGCGCGACCGAAAATCAAACACCGAAGCGATCGCTCTCATTGTGGGCGTCGATCCGAAGCAGCCGCCAATCCTTCAGAGCTTCGAACTCAGCGAAAACGAAAAAGAGACTGCCAGTAAGCTTGCGGACCAGATCATTCGGAATCTTGGCCAAAGTGAACATGGGCACGAAATCGCGCTGGCGGCTCTCGCTCGGGCGGTTGCGGCGCTCACGGACAGTATGGACAAGATTGAAGCATGACCAACGAACGACACATTCTCGGGATATCGGGTGGCCGTGATAGCGCCGCCTTGGCCGTCTATATGCGCCAGAACCACCCCGACATCGACATGGAGTACTTCTTCACCGATACAGGGAAGGAACTACCTGAAGTCTATGACTTTTTAAATAGGCTCGAAGGGTTCCTTGGCAAGCGGATCAATCGGCTGAACCCAGATCGGGATTTCGATTTCTGGCTGGCAGAGTATGGGCATTTCCTACCGTCGGCCAAAACTCGTTGGTGCACACGACAGCTCAAATTGAGGCCATTGAACCTATGGCTGCGTGACGACTTGGAGAAAGGCGTAGTCGTCCATTCCTACGTCGCGATTCGGGCCGATGAGCCAAATCGGTCTGGATACAAATCGCAGCATCCAAACATGTTGGTTCGCTTTCCACTTCGGGATGCCGGCATTGACAAGGCAGGTGTCGTCGACTTGCTGAAAGACACCGACATCGGCGAGCCAGAATACTATCGCTGGCGCTCTAGATCCGGATGCACCTTCTGCTTCTTCCAACAGAAGATTGAATGGGTGCGGTTGATGGAAGAGCATCCCAAGGCATTTGAAGAGGCCCGGGCCTATGAAAAAACGGCTGAGGAACACGGTTCCCCCTTCACCTGGAGCGATGGTGAAAGCCTAGATGACCTCGCCAAACCTGAACGCGTTGCGGCGATCAAGGCGGACTACGAGAAACGCCGAGCCCGCGCCATGCGCGCCATACGGCCCAACCCTCTGTCAGCGCGCTCCGAGCCGTCGATCGACGAGATTTTTGGTGTCTCTGAAGGAAATTCTTGTGTTGTTTGTCACAAATAGTCTCCAGGCTCTTTAGCACATGGATCCACAGCACAGTGCTTTGGCAAAGGGGCGAGAAAGGCAATAGTTGTTTAGAGTAACGGCAAGAACAGTTCTGGAACTCGGCTCCGAGCTTATCAGTTCGGACGTGATCGCGTTTTACGAGCTTATCAAGAACGGGTTTGACGCGCGAACCGAGAATGGCGTTGAGGTACGATTTAATGTTGTGCTTGGTCTGCGAAGCTTCAGCTCGCTTCGCAATCGCTCGAAAGAGCAAGAAGTGCCGCTGGAAAATCTCAAGGAGCGTTGTCTGTCTGAGCTGAACTCATCTGCCACAACGATTCATGACCAAGCGCGGAAACTGATTGCTGCCGCAGACTCGTATGATCAGCTTTCTAAAGCGTTGAAAGAAGTCTATTCGCTAAACACGATCCGCGTCATTGATACAGGGACCGGGATGTCGGCGACTGATCTGGAAGAAAAATTCCTGGTCATTGGCACACCCTCACGAAAGATCGCAGTCGAGAAGTCCGTTGCTGAAGGGCAGAAGAAGCCCGATTTTCTTGGTGAGAAAGGCTTGGGTCGGCTGTCAGCAATGCGATTGGGTGGAACGCTCTCTATCGAAACCGCGCGAAAGAAAGACAGGAAAATCAATCATCTACAGATCGATTGGCGGGCATTTGAAGACGTCAATAAGATGATCGAAGACATATATATCAAGGCGAGTACGTCTGGAACAAAACCTTCGCCGGACTACTCTGGAACTGTCCTTACTATCTCAGAACTAACATCCGATTGGAACGAAGGACGGATCAAGCAGTTGGCCGCTGCAGATTTTGCTTTTCTGACCAATCCCCTTGCAGATAGTAGAAATCGACCACGAATTGCATTGGTATGGAATGGTGAGCGCATCCCAGTTCCTATGCTTGGAAAAAGCTTTCTCAAGCTCGCCCACGCCAGCATTTGGGGGCATATACGGTCGGAAAAAGCGGACCCCAACTTACCCTGAACTTGAAACTCAGAGAGTTGGGTTTTGAGCACCCAATTGTCGAAGAGGAGCTAAGGTTCGGGGAGAAGGATCTGTTTGCAATGATACGCGGCCGGGACGAGGCGATTCCAGAAGATGCGCTGACTGACTTGGGTCCATTCACCTTCGAGGCGCATTGGTACAATAGGCGCCGTGTGAAGGCTGGGGAGGAATGGATCGGGAGCAGATCCTGAAGCTACACCGTCAATGGACCGGGATCAGAATGTATCGGGATGACTTTCGGGTCTATCCGTATGGGCAGGAGAAGGATGACTGGCTCGGGCTCGATCGTGAAGCCCTTATGGCCAGGGGATACCTCCTCAATAAAATTCAGCTTGTCGGTCAAGTCGACATCAGTCGAAGCGCGAATCCTGGTCTCGTAGATCAGACTAATCGGGAAGGCCTGAGAGAGACCCAGGAACAGCAAGCGATGCTGAGGATTGTTCAGTTCTCTATTCAAGACCAATTGCGTAATGCAATGAGGCGTGCGGAGACCAAGTACAAAGCTAAACGTGCAAGACCAGTCGAAGCAAAGACGGAGATCGCAAGGCTCGAGACGAGAGCGCAGAAGGCAATCAGCAATTTGCGTTCAGTCACGACCAACCAAGAACGCGAAACAATAGAAGAACTACAACAAACGTTGCTTGAGTTAACGGAACTGGCGAAGATCTTGAGAGAAAGAAACGCCGAAGTCGAGGGCGATGCAAAGCTAATGCAAGATATGGCCGGCATAGGACTACTGGTTGAAATCGTCGCTCACGAACTCGCACGGACCTCAGAGCATGCTTTGGAGCGCATTCGGGAAATTCGAAGCACAGCAACGTCGGATGAAGTCGTAACGGGTTTGGATGGGTTGGCAGCTTCGATGAAGAGCATTCACAAGAGACTGCGTATTCTGGACCCATTGAGTGTAAGCGGACGACAAGCTCCTGAGACCTTTTCACTCACCCAACTCATCAGTGAAACCCTTGAGGATCACCAGACTCAGTTCGATAGGCACGGAATTCATCTCAAATATGAACCACCAAAAAACCGCTTCACGACGAAGACCGTCAAAGGCTACGTTGTACAGATATTTGAGAACTTACTTGCAAATTCTGTTTACTGGTTGAGTCTTGAAAAAGAGAAGTCCCCTCTGTTCAAACCTCAGATCAGTGTCCGCATTGTCGGCTCTCCGACCAGAATTATATTTTCTGACAATGGCCCGGGGATCGACCCAGAACATAAAGATCGCATCTTCGATATGTTCTTTTCTTTGAAAGAGAGCAAGAAACGACGCGGCTTAGGTCTATACATCGCTAGAGCCAACGCTATCGCAGCGGGTGGATCACTCGAGCTACAAGAGGAGCCAATCAATGATTTCGGGCGCCTGAATACATTTGAGTACTGCATTTCGGAACATACCTAATGGATATCCAACAGCACGGCGTTGTTACCGCGATTATTGTCGATGACGGTGTAGATCCGTCACCCCTAGTATCCGACCTTGGCAATGTGGATGATGAATGGTCGGTTTTCTGGGCTGATTTGACAGCCGAGGACAAAGAGCTGCTCGATGAGATCTACCCGAGCACAAGGATCTCGATGCGGAAGCGCTAATCAAAGACCAGACCTTCGTTACGCTAATGTTTGAACGACGGGGGGATTTTCTGGTAGCGCTCTCGGCAAGGTGTTTGAGGCATTCCTGGGAAATCAGCAACAAGTCCGGAAATTTATCGGCGCTGCGACCGCTAGGCTTAATGGCATTGGTCTAAAAGTGAGCGAAGTTGGTAGAGATTTTATTGGGGCCGCTAAAGACGCCGATCTCATTATTGTTGATTTGTTTCTTGGATCTGAACAAGCGGAGGGGGACAAAAACCGATCGATAAGTGGTTTGAAAGAAGTCTTGCGCGAGCGATCCGATAACCCGCCCATTGTGATCCTGACTTCTGCACACAACAGCCTTCATGACCTACGCCACGAGTTTCGCGACAAGACGGGGCTACTGGCGTCTGGCTTCCGGACCATCAAAAAGTCGGAAATCGAAGAAGATGGGCACCTCGAGCAGCTTGTCTTCGAACTGGCCGAGCATCGTGGAGATGCGCTGAAGCTGTGGTCGTTCCTGAAATCCTGGGAGACGGGCATCTCACAAGCGCTTCAACGCGCACAAAACGAAGTTCGTAAGCTCGATCTCGAAGACCTTTCTCACGTAAAGCAAATGCTATCCTCAGAAGGTGTGCCATTGGGCGGCTACATGGTCGATATTATGGATGCAGTGCTCGCACATGAGCTGGAGGCAGAGCAAGGCGTTATCGACGCGGCGATCGCACTCAACGCACTTGAGGCAACGTCCTTTCCGCCGAACTCAATCACGGGAAATAAGAACACATTGGAAGTTGTCCGTAAGACTCTGTTTGTCAACGAAAAACGAAGGCAACTTGATCCGAGCAGCGGCTTTCCAGTTTCTTTGGGCGACATTATTGCAATCTCACCGGAAGAAGACGGGCCCGATGTTCGGAGCGGCACAATTTTCGAGGGCGATGAGCGACGTGTTTTCCTCGTATTGACACCCTTGTGCGACCTCGTGCGCGATCCACCGAAGGCTAAGCGCGTTTTGCTACTCGCTGGTATCTTTTATGATCACGGGGCACTCAACTTCAAAGCTGTGGCCAATGGGGTCCATACACCCGTCTTGGATCTGAATGCAGAACTGCGGGGTATTGTTAAATGGGACCTGAAGCATGTTGAGACGATCGGGAATGACGCACTCTCCTCACTTCTATCGGCCGAAGGACCATGCTTTGTCCCGGCCAGGTTGAAGGAGCAAACAGCAATTTCTCTACAGCAAAAGTTGCTCAGTGACCTAGGTCGGGTCGGAGAATTGAAAACTATGCCATCGATGTTCCCGGTTCGGTGTGTGGTGTATTTCACAAACAGCCATCGCGAACTTGTCCCGTTGGCGACGAACCTCGATGGAGTCTTGGTGGGCGAAAGTTCTAATCGACTAGCCTTCGACGCCGCGCACAGGTTTAACTTCATGAAAGAGGTCCGGGCGGCAATCGCGGATGTCTACGAAACAAGCAGAGCGAAACTCGAGTCCACCTTGGCTCCGAGCGCGTTGGACGCTCTGTTCACAACTGGAGTCGATTACAAGTCGGATGTTAAGCCAAAGCCTTGCAAAGTCCCTGGTGATGGGGACAGCGTAGAGATTGGGAGAATCATCATAAATGTATTAGTCGAAGATGCCTTGCCCGATATCGGCCAACGTCAGGGGGCCGGTCTGTTGTTCGCGCTGGATGAGACACCAGCGAATGGTTAGTGTACCGGACTCCATCTCTACCCGGAAGAAATCGTGCGGCCCTTAATCAGGATTTCTTGGCCTACCTCTATTCGATATTGCTCCGGAAAGAAGTGCATCATCCATTGCTTGAGAATTCTCCAGGCGTCAGGCGGACTGATCATTGGTAACTCATCGATATACTCTTCTATCAACTTGGCCGCCTGAGTATCCGAAACCCCTGAACTGCTGGCAGAGACTACTTTCTGGACAACTTCCAGATTCTGGAGCCGAACTGCAACGTATTCCAGGAACTGTTCCTCCGAGTAGCCTTTGGGAGGGCCTAGTGCTCTCAAATCGCGTTGCGCGAATTCGAAGGCCGACCGGACCATTTTGGCCTCGTCAAGTTCGCCGGTATATACCTTGAATAGCCTTTCTGGCGCCGGGCAGAGGGGTACCCATCGAAAACTCGGATCATCGTCGTGCTCAACATCGATCGAGGTTATCTTTGGACGCTGGGCCGCTATGTCTGCGGCTTGTTGCGCGATCTGATCACGCAGTTTGGCTGTCACTGGGACGCAGCTGTTCATCAACGATGTCTCCCACGCTTGGAGCCCAAGCAGATTAGTATCTAGTTCAACAAGGAGTTCGAGGTTGGTCGGGAGGCGCCAACCAAGTGCCCGCCCGGTTAGATTTGCGGACCCGATGAGACAGGACTGGTCGGCCCTGAAGAACTTGGCATGCAGGTTTGGATGCTTCCAAAGTTGGGCGTTAGCGCGATCGGCGATGACCTCGAAGATCTCCAAATCACAGACACCATCCACGATGTCTTCAGGCCGCCAACGCGTCACGCAATCAATATGCGCTCCTCCAGAAACTGGGATGGCGTCGAAAACGCGCTGGATCGCATCAACCTTGATAAAGGGTGCAACGAGGATGACTCGCTCTTTCGCCGATGACACCAGTTTCAGCAGCTGGTTGCCGAGCATTTCATCCGTCATCAATCATCCTCGCCATCGTCGAGGAAGAACCGGGTCATCTTGCCCCACTCTTGACGCATATCCGAGAGACGTTGTTTATGCCTGACTTCTTCCATTTCGTAGCGAGCCCAAGCCGAAAACACGATGCGCAGTGTGTCTGAAGCGGTGTGTACCCGGTCGAGCAGCTCCTTCTCGGTGTCTTCTTCGGTGTCCGGGTTCAGCGCCTTTACCAAGTTTTCGTAGAAGGGGTGGTTAGAATTGAAGACCACGTTGGTGACACCGCCTTGGACGCTCTCTACGTTGAAGAACGCATAGCCTTCCATGGCTTTCTCTAGAAAAGCGACCTTGCGCTTTCTGGTAAGGATGGCGTCAGCAATGGCTTTGGCGACGTCGTCGGGATAGTGCTTGTCGTCCTTCAAATCGTCTTCATAGGCGTCCCGGTCTTCGGCTTCGAAATCCTCCGTGTCCCCGGCGTCTCATGTCCTTCGTCCGCACGTTGGCGGAACTTCGAAGTGACGGTGTCTTCCACGCCTGGCTCTTCATGACGCTTGCGACCACCCGTACTTCGCGTTCCTTTGGTCTGCTGCTCTGTTCTTTTCCTCAGTTGGGTAATCTGTTCCCGGATGTGCTCGACGATTGGGATTAGCAGCGCCCGCGGGTCACCTTCGCTACTCGCCCTTTCGATGAAAGAGGAGCGGCTTTCATTTTCCTCCGCGTCGGCCTTCCAATCATATTGGGCCAGCTGCGAAAAGATCGTCGCACTTTGCTTGTTGTTCGTTACGCCGAAGATTTCGTCGAGCGTGGCAGGGAATTCGACCTCAGCTCCCCACCATCGTTCGGTGGGATCATAGCTGTTGGTCCAAGATGTATCCAAATCGAGTTCACGACCTTCTCGAACGATCGAAAGGCCGAGGTTCTTCATTGCATGTTTGCCGTACGGCTTTGCGCCGCGATTCAGCCCGTCATCTGGCACGGTTTCCGGCGTGGCCCAACTGAACCTGACGAAAACTTTATGCTGCTTGCCTCCAAAATCGATTGTGAACTCTTCGTCGTTCTCGCCCCAACGCTGAAACATTGGAACCTTGTCAAAAGGTTCGGGAGTCGAGGAGTTTGGCATAAGGTAGAGGGGATCATTGACAACCGCCAACCTTCGGCCGGTGTTCCCATCCTCTTCCACCCGTACGAGATGAATGGCGACACGGCCATCGTTAATGAACTTGCGATACATCCGGCCGATGATCGCCTCGGTATTTCGCAGGGTCGCCTCAGCGCCTCGCCATGTAAGTCGATACTCTTCAAATCGCGACCAGACCACCAGTGTACCGGAGGTCCCCAAGATTTCGGACCGTTCGCGCCATTTGGTGGGAAGGGCTGAAGGAGTTGGCGGCGGCACCCGATCTTTCACACCGCTTTGAATGTCAGCGACATCCAGATAGGAATGAATGGCATTGTCCGGCCCGTTCGTCCAAGTCCAGACATCCAAACGGCGACATTGCGAAATTGACGAGTTTGGAAGTCCCATGCCGAACCGTCCAATGCCAGCTCGATCATCCAGGTGAGTGCCGTTTCCAAACTGCAGTGCGATAGCCAATGTTCGTGCGGACATGCCCTTGCCGTTGTCAATCGTGCCGATCTCCTGCAGGCGAAGGCGCTGCTGAGAATTTACCTGTTCGTACTTCTCGACACAGATGAGCTCAACTTCACTGGCGTCAGCCTGAATTGAGTTGTCGATCAGCTCTGCGAGAGCGTATGCGGTATTTCGATACCCACTATCGCGCATCGCTTTTACGGCGAGTTCCGGTGGAATAATGAACCCGGATTCTGTGGTCCCGTCGCTAACAATTTCGTTCATTCCAAACATCTTCCCAATTGCAGAAAGCGTCAGCTACATCTCCGAAGCCGTGCATTTCAGTATCCGTCACCGTGACAATCTCTGAGGTTTCATTTCCCCCAGCTCTTACACCTCGCGTAGCCCGGCCCACCATTTGGCTATAGAGAACCAAGGATTTGGTAGGGCGGGCAATGATGGCCGCGCTCGTTTGCGGTGCATCGAATCCAGTTGTCAGAACGCCATAGTTGAACATCACAATAGGTTCTGGCGCCTGGCTCTTGAAGCGTCGAATTGCCCGTTCGCGAGCCGCCGGAGCGGATTCTCCGGTGACGACAAGTGCTTCGGTGCCGCGTGCGACCATGATGGCTGCCAGCATCCTAGCGTTGGCAACCGATGGGGCAAAGACAATGACGCGGCGATGGGATGACACGAGATGCTCGCACTCTGAAATTATCCTCAGGTTTCTTTGTGTGCTTTGACCTAGTCGCTCCAGAACGTCCCCCGGCACATCAATCGCCTGTGACAGGCCCTTCATGTCCTCTTGTGACAAGTCGAGTCCGGCCTGCACATTCAGAGTCCGGAAGTGCGGACGGGCAAGATAGCCTTCTTCCATCAGATATGTGACTGGGTCGGGGTGGCCTTCGATTTCCAACATTACCTTTTCACGACCGAAGAATTCGGAGAGCTCTTCGTCTTTACTCAAATCATCCCAGGTTCGTCCGGGAGTGGCCGTAAGGCCAAGGAGACGCGTCGTCGCCCGTTTTGTTGCTAGGGCGTCAAGTACAGAGCGATATGTTGGAGCGATCGCTTGGTGTGCCTCGTCGATGATGACCAAAGATACTCGGTCAGCCAAAGTGAGCAATTCATTCACCGAGTTCTTTTCCAATGCTGACATTTTACCTAAGCCAGCGACAACTAGCCCGTCCTTGGCGTTGGCAAGATCGACACGCTTGTTTCCCCAAAGCCGCCAAAGCCCGACATCCCTGTTGCCAAGGAAGCGCCACGACTTCTGAAACTCATCTGCGGCTTGATCGAGAAGCTCTATGTTCTGGGCGAGCCATACGACCAGTGTCGGCTCACTGGCGCTCAGGTGGGATGCGACAAGGTGCATTGCGGTACGTGTTTTTCCTGCGCCTGTTGGCATGTGCAGGACACCACGGTGGGGGCCCTCGAAGAGCATCCGTTCAGTGCGCCTTGCCGCCACTCGCTGATGCTGAAAGAGCCCATAGCCGACGGGCGCGCGATCATTTCCTGGTAGCTGCGCCCCTGGGGCAGTCGGGTCATCGATGACCCCAAAAAAGGAAAGCAATGCTGGGAAGTTCTCTTCGTCCGACGCGAGCTTCAGTGCATCATCGAAAGGGTTTCGCCCGGCTGGAGTCCCGAGTTTTGTGCAAAGCTCGCGCGCCTTCTTCAGCGGCATCAGAGAAATCACGGAGTCCCGCAACGTATCGTTCTGCAGCGTCTCGGTAGGATCCAGCATGTTCACTGCCAACGCAGTCAATTTCTCTGAAGTGCTGAAACCCGGTTCTAAACCATCCAGAATGTCGAGCATTTCGTCAGGAAGAAGCGCCTTTACCCTCCCGGGCTTCGCCAGCATTAGAAGTTTGGAAAATGCAAGGCCCGGCGAATCCAAATCAATGTCTGTATCGGATGACATGGCCTGCTCGCTGCCCTCTCAATCGTTCTGGAACAATTGCTGGCAGGTTACGGTGGTTCTGAATAACGCGCCACCTTGAAAGCAGAATTTGCTTCCGTTTCGTCACAGAACTCTTGTTGCGAAGGATTAGCATGCTCTCGATCAAGACGGTTGGGTGCGTGAAACAAGTCGGTAGACTAGACAATCCTTACCGTCTGCCTAATCTCCCCAACCTAGAAAGCTGTGCCAGCATCCGAGCGCCAGTTCCGGTCCCGTCGCCGGCAGGAGATGCAGTTGGCCCACCCGCTGTGTTGGGCCGGCTTGGCAACACTTGCACACCGAAGAATTGTCGCGCTCGAAGGGCTGCGTATTCAGCCCCGGTTGCACCCCCGATGGCGTAACGGTTGTAAACCTGTTGGCTACCTGCCAGCCCTCTGGCGAACGCATAGCTCCCCCGAACCCGGCCGAAAGTGCCGGCATCATGATGTTCCCAGAAATCGCACGAACCAAGAAAGGCGTTGCTATGATGAAACCCTTTGCCATCAGCACCATCATGAAAAATGGGATAAGGGCCCCTATGTTTGAGGCCCCCTCTGGGTCGCCAAGCTCGGCAAGAAGCGCCCGAGAGACCCCCGTGATCGTCGCGAACACGCCGGCGACTACGATCGGATACATCGCGAAGGAGATCAGCGCCGAAAGCCAGCGCGCGAAATAGTCCTTGGTCACGTCGAAAAGGGTCAGGAAGATCATGACCGGCGCGATGCCGATCAGAAGGGCGATCATGAGCCGTGACGCTACAACAATGAACGCCGCCAAGCCACCGAGGATCGAGAGCAGCAGTACCCCAAGCGTGTCGAGCAAGGCGCCGGCCATCCAGTTCAACTCAGATCCCGCAGCATTCAGATAGTCCCCGAGGGCTGCGATCAGATCGTCGAATTCCTCTGCAAAGGTACCGGACGGACCTGGTGATCCGCCGCCAACAGAAGCAACAAGGGCCCCGGCAATGCTGTCGATCCCATTCAGTATCGCTGAGGCAAGCGCATTGAACTGGACCCAGTTGGCCGCGAAGACCCCTATAAGTCCGACCTTCACGGCCAGCCAAAAGGCAGTTCGGCCGTCCATGGCGCGATACTGGTAGATCATGTTGATGAAGACCAGAATGACAACTAGTGTTGTTCCCAGAACCAGCAACGTGCCGACCGTTGCGGCGACCGCGCCGAATTGCGTCTCGGCAGCGGTATTGAGATAGCCTTCAGCGGTTTCCACGAAATAGGTGACGACACTCATGGAGACCTACCAGTTTCCGGTGGCTTCGCAGATAGGCATGGCTTCGCGTCGAAGCTCATTTGCTTGGCGTCGGTATGCGGAAGTCGCTTCCACGATGTCCCAGTATTCAGATGCGGCGAAATGCTCGATGTATACGCGTTCGGCTGCTGCCCAAGATGGATACCGCGTGGGACAGTCGCAGTTTTGCGATTCTACGACGCGCTCCATGCTTTGAGCCCGATATATCTGTTGGATTAAAAGGCGCTTATAGGATTCGCGCACATTGATGTTCTGCATCCACTTCGGCTCAGGTGGCTGGTCTGGGCAAACATTTGGGTGGTTGTCGAGCGTCGGGATCAGGTTCCGCTCGGCTACGCCAGCAGTTGTGCCAAAGATCAAGAGCAGGCCAGCGACTGCGATAGCCCGTGTCATTCCGATGCCGCCTTCATTGTACCAGTCTCACGCTTCAAGAAAGTGGTGTAGCCGTAGTCGCCGGCTTCGGCGGTGATAACCTCCCACCCTTCCGCGCCGCGCTCATTCAAAGCACGTCGCACCTCGTCGTAGTCCTTTTGCTTCTTCACCGGAAAGGACAGGATATCGTATTCAAAGGTTTTCATTGGGAAGCTCCGATCTCATTGGTGCCGGGGAGGTAGAATTCGGTGATGCCGCGTTTGCCATCATGGCGACCGGCCTGGATGATCACATCGATGGAGTTCTCGATGTATTGGATCATGTCGGCATAGGTCATCGGGATCTCGGTCTTGAGTGCGGCGATGGCCAGACGCTGCACGGCGAGCTGCGGGGTTTCGGCATGGAGCGTGGTCATAGATCCGCCATGGCCGGTGTTGATCGCCTCGAGGAAGGTCATGGCCTCCTTGCCCCGCACCTCGCCGAGGATGATCCGGTCAGGTCGCATGCGCAACGTTGCGGTGAGCAGCACATCGGCGGTCTGGAACTCCGCATCGCGATTGGCGATGAGGGTCACGGCATTGGGCTGGGTCGGCAGAAGCTCGGCGGCTTCCTCGATGGTCACGATGCGTTCCTCGGATGGCACGTGCGAGAGGATCTTGCGCGCAGCCACGGTCTTGCCGGTGGAGGTGCCGCCAGAGACGATCATGTTGAGCTTGTTGTCGACGCAAAAGGCCAGCGCATCGTCGATCACGCCCGCGGCCACCACTTCGCGCAGTTCGTGGGTTTTCTCGAGGCGGAGTTCTTCGAGTTTGCGCTCCTTGCCAAAAAGGAAATCAAGCGCAATCCCGTCAAGCGGCAGGCTTGAGAAGAACCGAAGGCTGATCGACATGGCCGAGAGCACGGCAGGCGGGGTGATGACCTGTGCGCGGATCGGGCGCCCCTTATAGGTGATCGAGACCGAGACGATCGGGCGGTCCTTGCTCAACGTTGTGTTGGCGGAGGAGGCGATCTGGTTGCCGAGGTCCTTCACGTCCGTCGCGGTCAGTGCCTGGTCCAGCTTTCGCATGAAATGATCGCCCTGGAATTCGCCCCAGCAGGTGCCGTCAGGGTTGATGCAAATCTCGATGACATCGTCGCGGGCGGCGGCGTCGATCCGGTCGAGCGAGGTTTCAAGATAGCTCAGCGACATGGGCTCAGAATATCTCCAGATCGCGGTCGACCATGACCGTGACGCGGGCGCCCTGGTCGACATAGATGACGGAGCCGATGGAGAGGTAATCGCCGATGACGCTGTCCGTCGCATCTGCCAGATCATCGCCAACGTCCTCAAGAACGTCGGCGGCAGTCTCATCCTGGACCTCGGAGGCGGCGGCACCAGGTGCTGCGGAAATCAGCGAGATCAGGGCGGCCGACCCGAAACGCTCGGCAAAGCGCGTGTCTATGAGCCCCGTGACACCGGAACGTCCCAGTTCATCGCCCCCGAAAGAGCTGATCTGGACGGTCTGGCCCGCGGGCAGGATGATCCGGTCCCAAGCGATGGTGACCCGGCGCTGCGCGATATCGACGCCCGAGCGGTAGCGCCCGATGAGACGGGATCCGCGCGGGATCAAGAGGCGCGCACCATCGACGCTGTAGACATCCTCGGACACCACGGCACGGGTCTGGCCGGGCAGGGAGCTGTCGAGGGCGGTTTCCATGACGGCCTGGATCATGGTGCCTTGGATGATGGTGTTGGAGGGATTGGCGATCACTTCAGCCTGCGTCACCGTCGAGGGCAGCGCCCCGTTCAGCACGAAATCCGTCACCTCGCCAAAAGTGCGTTCGGTCAGAGCCGTTTCATTCGCTCCGGACGTGCCCCAAACGCGATGGTGGGCGAGACGATGCGCCGCTCCTGAAAAGCGCGTTCCTCCGCGGCGCGGCGCTCCAGTTCGGCCATGCGCCGGGCTTCTTCCTCACGGCGCAGTCGCTCTTGCTCGCGTGCGCGCAGCTCATCCTCCGTAGGACCCGCTGGGGCGGGTTGGGGTCTGCTGGCCTCGAGTTGGGCCAGTTCCAGATCCATGCGTAATTGCTCAAGGTTGCGATCCCGGGCCGTCAGTTCGTCCTGGAACCGTTGCTGTGCGGCTTCCGAGGCGGCTTGTAGCGCAGCGATCTGAGCGGTCAGCGCGTCGATCGCCTCTGCGGCGGCGGTGTCTTCCTCGACGACCGGTTCAGGGGCGTTGCGCAATTCCTCGATCTGAGCCTGCAGGGCGGTGATCTGCGCCAGAAGCTCCGCGTTGGGCTCGACGGGGTCTGGTCCGACGAACACAACCTCGGGCTCGGGCGGGGGCAAGGTCTCGATAGCGCCAAAGCCGTCCCCTTCGTTTTGGAAGACGTCCGGAGTGGCCGTCGGCAAGGCTTCCTCTTCGTCGGGCTGTGAGAGGAGATAGAACAGGGCACCACCTGCGCCGATGACGAGGACCACGATCAGCGCGAGAAGGGGCGACCGGCGCTGTGCCGCCGTGGGGGCGCGGGCACTGCCTTTCTCAAGGGCGGCGAGGCGCTTTTCCAGCTCGGTATTCTCGGTATCGCTCATGAGGCGGCCTCCGCGGGCGGGATCGCCTCGATGCAGACCACCTCTTCGCCAAGTCGCAGGACCCATTGGCGGTTTACGCCGCTGACGCGGATCACGCCGTCCTCAGGGGTTTGCGTGTTGACCGTGCGTTCACGGTCGCCCGCGTAGCGGAAGATCGCTGGCACAGGTGCGTTTCTCGGAAAGGCGAAATACGTGAACGTCCCGTCATCCCAGATGCGGGTTGGCGTGAACTCGGTCCGCGCGCTGGCGCCGTAGTTGTAGTTCGGCGCTTGGGCGGCGATGGCCCGGGTCGGGCGCGCATCGTCCTCCGGATAGCGGAACTGCACCACGTAGAAGGTTGGGCTGCGGACCTCCTGGACGTTGAAGTAGTAGCTCCGGCGGTTCGTATAGACTGTCACATTGGTATGCACCCCGCGCGCCACAGGCTTGATCGCGAAGGCCTGACCGCCCGGGACGCCGTCGATCTCGAAGCCCTCGGTGTCGCCCGCGATGATCGAGCGGATGCTTTCGCCCTCGCCGAACTCGATGGTGGTCACATGGGTGAGCGACACGCTGAGACGGTAGACCTGACCCTCCTGGTAGGTGGCCAAGCGCACCCGGCTGTCGTTGGGACCGCCGCGCGGGATGGCTTCGGCAGAGGCGAGGCCGGGCAACAGGGCAATGACAAAAATAAGCGATCTTATAAACAACAACGTCAGTTCTCCAATCTGTCGGAGCGGATGGAATATTCGAGGACGGTGAAGCCGAAGGGATTGGTCCAGACCTCATCGATGGAGCGACGGGTTTCGGGGCGGAACTCGAAGAGAAGCGTGGCGGTGAAGAGCCCGGTCTGGGTGCCGTTGATGGAGGTCAGCTGCTTGCGCAGGCGGACCGTCGCGCGGTTGGTTCCGATCCGGTTGATGCTGAGGATCTCCACGTCGAGCCGGGCATTGGGGCCATAGACGGTCGGCGGATAGTTTTCATTTGCGCTGTTCCAGATCTGGCGTAGCCCGCTCTCGGCAGCCCCGTCAGAGCGGCGCAGGACGCTGCGGATGCGCAGGTCGTTGTCGAGCTGGTTGTAGACCTCGCGGTCGGTCACATAGCGGAACACTTCCGCCTCGATGATCGCCTGGTTGGCGGTCACCGAGGAAGCGCCCACCGAGGCTTCGGGGAGTGCAAAGCCGGTGGCGGGATCATAGGGGACAACGACGGGGGGCGGATCGACATCGAGGATCGAGACAGCTGCCGCGCTCAGACAGCCGATGATGCCGAAGACAAGGCCTATCAGGCCAAGACGCTGCCAGAGCCGTTCACGGCGCAGGGCACCGTAGACCAGTTCTTCCTCGATGATTTCCTGTTCAGTCGCCACCCGTCATGCCTCCGCGATCACTCGGCCCGCAGGTCCGGCAAGGTGAAATCCATGAAGCGCTGCTCCTCGGCGATTGTGGCGGCATCGATCACGCCGCCCGTGCCATCGCCCACCGTTTGAATCGCTTCCAGCTGCCACATTGCCACCAGGGCGATGGCCAATTCAGCTGTCACGCGCGTGTTGAGATCGACGCTTTGCTTGAGCTCTTCCATGTCGTCGATGAGCCCGACAAGGCGGTCTACCCGCTCGAGCGATTGGCCCGCATCTTCATAGCTGTTCTGGGCGGCGGCTGATACGAGCGCGCCGGTGGTGGCCTGCGTCGCCACGCGGTTGGCCCCGGGATTGCCGCTCGCGGCCATTTCCGAGAGGGTGTCTTCGTCAAAGCCGAGGTCGGCCAGCACCCGGTCCATCTGGGTTTCGATCTCGCCTGCGCCGGAGCCCGAGAGGCCCGAGAAATCCCCCGTCTTGATCGCCTCAATTGTGGCGAGGATGTCCCCGAACTCCTGGTCGAGTAGGCCATTGAGTTCGTCTTCCATCTCGGTGCGGATGATTTCTGGAAGCTCGGCGAGGCGGGTGAGGGCCTCGTAGGTTCTTTGCAGCTCCGCGAGTTGGTCCGTGAGCAGGCCGAGCTGTTCACGGAGCTGCGTCAGCTGCTCGTTCTGCAGGATCTCGTCGTCGATCATCTGCCGCAGCTGCTGGATGTTTTGCGCGATGTTCTGGGTGTCGACGACCGGTACACCTTGTGCTGCGGCAGGGGGTAGGACGCTGAACTGCAAGCCAACGCCAAATGTCGTGGCCAAAGCTGTCCTCAAGAGCAGATGTCCCATCATTCAATCTCCCTGATCGTAAAATCCATGAACGCGCCTTCGGCCATGCGAGCGCTGGCCTGGGCCAGCTCCTCGGCAGAAAGGACGCGGGTGCGTGCCGCCTGAAGCCGGATGCGTGCAGCGACGAGGCGCACGAGTTCGGCGCGGGCATAGGTGTTGAGCGCGACGCTCTCCTGCACGTCCTCGGTTTCGGAAATCCGTTCGACGATGTCGGAAATGCGTAGGGCGGCTTGGCGGATCGCGGCGGGCGAGTTGTTGCCATAGAAGGCCGCCCCATGACCCGTGATTGAGAGGTTGGCATTGGCCAGAAGCGCGGGGTCGATCGTGCCAAGCGCTTCGATCCCGCCGATGCGGCTCAGGTAGAGATTGTAGCGTTCGGGGATGACTTGGACGTAGTGCTGGGTCTCGGCAAAGGGCGGCACCCCACCATATTCGAACACGCGACCGGGTCCGGCGTTATAGGCCGCGAGCGCGTTGATGATGTTGCCGTCGAAGGTGTTCAGTTGCGTTGCGAGATAGCGCGCGCCGCCATGCACCTGCAGGTAGGGGCTGTCATAATATTCCGGGTTGATCCCGAGATCGCTGGCCGTGCCGGGCATGATCTGGGTGAGGCCAAAGGCCCCGACAGGCGAGCGCGCACCGATGGTGAAGCGGCTTTCCTGCCAGATGAGCGCCTGCAACAACGCGCGCCATTGAACGGGGGAGAGGCCCGCGCGGCCCACGCCCGCGAAACCGCTGGTTTCCTGGGCGACGCGGATGATGAGTTGCTCAATGTTTTCGGCGGCATCCCCGAACATCTGTGCGCCGCCGGGGTTGGGATCGATTTCGGCATTGCCATAGACGGCCTCGACGGAACGGTCCGGATCCCCGCTGCCGCTTTCCAGCCCCGAGACCATAGCCGGCAATCCCTGACCGCCGAAGCTGGTCTGGGCATCGAGGATGCGTCGGAGGGTTTCCAGTTGCTCCCGTTCGATCTCGGCGATGAGTTCGCGCACGGCAAGCTTGTCGGCCTGAACGGCCAAGTCAGCCTCGCGATCGCCAGTCTCGACGATGTCACGCGCGGTCAGCCCACTGTCATTGGTCGGCACGCCTTGAGACAAGGCGAGACCGGGCAGCAGGCAAAATGCGAGGATATGAGGCAGGCTAGACTTCAACGTCGCCCTCCGGCGCGCCGAGCGGTGCGAAGTGGCAATCCTGGGCTGTCGCTCCCGTCGAGGCGAGAAAGGAAAAGCAATTGGCCTGCGGCTCCCGATACTGGGTGCAGGAGGCCAGCGCGCCGAGCGCAGCCAAAGCGATAAGAATACGAATCATGAAAGCCTCCAAAAATCTGGGCGGTCGCGGTAATCGGAGCCGACGAGCGCTTCGCCCTTTTCCATGCCGCCAAGGATCGTGAGATTGGGCCCAAGGGCGCTCAGATCGGCATCAACGACGATTGAGCCCTGATCGTCGCGGATCAGTGCGAGGCGGCTGTTGCTGCCCGTGTTGAGAAGGACGTCGAGCTCCTTCTCCGTGAGGTTCAGCATGGCGTAATCCGAGGCACTGGCGCGGATATTGGGCAGCAGGATCTGCGTCGGAACGGCTTCGACGATGGTCTTGCCGGTCCGGGTGCGCTCAAGCTGGCTGGCATATTGCGTCATCATCACCGCTACGGTGTTCTGCTTGCGCGCAGTCACGAGCCAGTTCGACAGCCGTTCGGCGAAATATGCGTTGTCGAGCGCCTTCCAGGCCTCGTCGATCACGATGATGGTGGGGCGGCGGTCCTCGATCTCGCGTTCGACCCGGCGGAAGAGATAGGACAGGACCGCCATCCGCTCCTTGTCGGCTTCGCTGTCGAGAATGCCTGTCAGATCGAAGCCCACCACATCGCCTTTGAGCGAGAACGTGTCCTCGAGGCTCTGCCCGAAGATCCAGCCGTAGCGGCCGTCTTCGGTCCACTCGAGCAGGCGCTGGTGCAGATCGCCGCCATCATCGGTGGACACAAAAAGCGACGCGAAATCCCGCCAGTTCCGCAGGGCCGGATTGGTGGCCTGGGCATTCTGGCGCACGACCTCCTGGATACGGTTGGTCTGCGCCGGGGTCAGGGGCTTGTCAGCGCGGTAGAGCAAGGTGGCAAGCCAGTCCGAGAGCCAGGCGGTGCCGCGGGCATCGGTCTCTGTCCAGAGCGGGTTGAGGCCCGTGGGCTGACCGGCGTTCAGAGACGCGTAGCGCCCGCCATTGGCGCGGACCGCCATCTCCATACCAAGACGGTAATCGAAGACGAAGATCCGGGCACCTGCGCGACGGGCTTGCGTCATTAGAAAGGCCGAAAGCACCGATTTGCCCGACCCAGGCCGTCCCATGATCAGGGTATGGCCGCTGGTCGGTTCTTTGTCGGGCGAGCCCTGCTCGTGATAGGAAAACCGGTAGGCGCTTTGCTCGGGCGTGGGCAAATATGTGACGACCCGGCCCCAGGGGGTAAGTGCTGCGGGTTTGCCGAGTTGTGTTCGGTGGAAGGCCGCAAAATCCGCGAAGTTGCGGTTGGTGACGGCGCTGGCACGCACGCGCTTGGGCTGGTTGCCGGGATGCTGGCTGAGGTAATGGGCCTTTGCGGCGACCCGCTCGCCGATCATCTTCACGCCTTCGGTTGCGGCGGCGTTCACGATCTCCGCGCTGAGGGTCTGCAGCTCTTCGAACGTGTCGCAAAAGAGCGTCACGACCATGTGATGCTCGCCGAAGCTTTGGCGCTTGGCTTCGAGATCATCGGCGGCGATGTCGAGGGCTTCCATCAGCGAGAGCGCCGCGTCCTGAGACGCTTGCATCTGGCGCTTTTGCCGCTTGATGCGGCCCGCCATGAGGTTCGAATTGATCGGCGTGAAGGAATGCGTGACGATCATGTCGACCGGCAGGTTCAGCATGTCGAACATGGTGCAGGAGGTGCCTTCCGAGTATTCTCCGATGGTGAAGCTCTTGCCGTAGCGATGTCCGACGACCCCTTCCGAGAGCTCGAAGTGATCCCCCTGAAACGTCACGCGGGTATTGGCGACATTGAAGGACAGAAAACCGTAGGTGTTTGCGGGGTAGAGCGGCAATTCCTGGCCGGTATTCAGCGCGCCCAGAAAGCCGATGAGTTCGCCGCTCTCGGAAGTCAGCACGCGCGGGTTCAGCTCGGTCAGGCCTGACACAAACACGCTTACGGCCTCGCCGAGACGGCGCAGGCGTTTCTCGGTTGCTTCCTTGAGGCGATTAGGGGCGCTGCGATTGAGGAAGGGCAGGACGCTTTTGGGAGGTGGGCGATGGATGACCGTGAGCGTCAGGGTTTTGTCGCGCAACCCGCTGGTTTCGAGTTTCGTGCGCCAGAGACGGTCAACGACTCCTGCAAAACTCTCCTCGCGTATGGGCTCGAGCTCCGGCGTGATCGCCTTGGAGACCTTGTGGACGTAATAGCTGAACTCCGGCCCCAGCTGCGCGATGATCCGGGCGAAAAGCGCCGTCACCTTGTCGAGATAGGCATCATCCGTCGTGTAGCTATTGACCCCATCGAGCCGGATGCACTGAAAAAGCTCATTCACCCGCGTTCGCACGGTGCGGTCATCGACTAGGCTGACATAGGGCAGCATATGCGCGAGGCGTGTTTCGCGCGCATACCAGTCCGGCGTCATGGTGCGGAGATCGATTGCTTCATCCAAGGCATTGTTAGGGCGCATAGCTGTCACCGCCGTGAATGGAGCGGTTGCGCGTCGGTGGGGTTTCCTGCAGCGCTGTCATCATCACGTCGATG
Organism: Sulfitobacter faviae; assembly: GCF_029870955.1. Classification (NCBI taxonomy): domain Bacteria; kingdom Pseudomonadati; phylum Pseudomonadota; class Alphaproteobacteria; order Rhodobacterales; family Roseobacteraceae; genus Sulfitobacter; species Sulfitobacter faviae. Next base: position 159,148 of record NZ_PGFQ01000005.1, read on the forward strand.
AAGCGCGGGTCCCAGTCCGCGGCCTTCCACAGCACGGGGTAGAGCAGGGCGGCCACCCCCAGCACCGCGATGTGCTGGACCCAGACAAAGAGCAGCACCGAGCCGAAGAGCCAGACCATGGCGTACATGATGGGTAGGCCCAGAAGCTTGGGCGGGCGCACGAGGCCGAGAAAGAGGGGCGAGCGCTCAGCCACCGGCAAAGACCGCGGCAACGATGGTGGGAGCGGCAGCAACACCGGCGATGCCGACAAGCACCCAGAGCGCCTGACGCAGATCGATGATGTTGAAGAACCAGCTCAAGAAAACGCCAAGGACCGCGAGTGTGGCGATCACGACGCCGAGCGGGCCGGTCAGCGCATCGACAATGCCCTGCAACAAGCTTTGGATCGGGGAGAGATCGATGCTTTGGGCAAGGGCGGGCTCGGCAATGAGCAGGAATAGCGCCAGTGAGGCGACAAAGAGGTTTGAAATCCAACTTGTTTGGAAAAAGCGGTATCGCCAATGCACTGCCGCGCTGCGCGCTCTCGTGACATTGCCGATAAGTGTTTTGAGGAATGATTTCCAAAAAGGTTGGGACATCATGAATTTGATCCTTCCAATCGGGCCACGACAGCCATGACGCGGGCCACGTGGTTCTGGGTTTCTCTGTAAGGGGGAATGCCACCGTACTGGCGTACGGCGTCCGGCCCGGCGTTGTAGGCTGCCAGCGCCAAATGCGGATCGCCGAAGCTTTCCAGCATCATTGTCAGGTAGCGGGCGGAGCCGTCGAGGTTCTGCAGCGCGTCATGAGGATCCACACCGAGATCTCGGGCAGTAGCAGGCATCAATTGGCCCAGACCAACGGCGCCCGCGCTCGAGACGGCATTCTGCCTGTAGGCGCTTTCCACCTCGATATTGGCCCGGTAGAGAGCCAGCCAATCCGTGACGGACAGTCCCGCGCGGCGCAGGCCGGGATGGCCGACATAGCGCAGGGCTGTTGCCTCGATGCCCAAGAGAACGTCTGCGCGGGGCAGGGGTGCTGGCTGGGCGAGTGCCGCAAGCCTCAGCGCGTCAGGTTCGGAAGCTGTTTCAGTCTCACCAAGAATGGCCAAACCATCGGACGCCGATCCCTGACCAACGCCGTCATTGTAGTTCCGGGCAAAACCGCTCTGAGACCGCGACGGGGTCAGAGAGCCGTCGCTCTCCATGATCAGGACCATTTGCGCTGAGGCAGGTGCTGCGACCAGCCAGAGACAGACGAGGTTAGTTGCCAGTGCCCAAGTCTGATGGGGCTTTGTCTGGCGGGGCGAGCTTATGCGTGCGGCTTGTACCCGCCTCAAGCGGCAGGTCGACATGCGCAAAGCCAAGGCCAATGAAGAAGGACACCACGCCGGAGATCGTCTTGAACTCGCGGATCTTGATATCGTTGTAGGTCGTCCGCGTGCGGGCGGTGACGAGGAGCTTTTCCACCCCGTCATCAGAGACAACGCGCATGATCCAGACCCCGTAATAGCTGGGGCCTTTCTTATGTGCCGACTCCTGGCACAGGATTTCTGCGCTATAGCCGCTTTCCACGAGTTCGCGGAACCTGGCTTCCGTAACCACATTTGGTGCTTCGATGTCCCAGTTCATGGCCCGGCTCACGCTTTCTCCAAAGACGCAACACCCGGGCACTCCTACTTGATGCCTAGGGTTACGATAGTATACTGATGACCGCAATAGTGTATTATAATTTTCGCGGTATACGTTGATCCGATACCTTTAGGCACGTAACATGCACTCGTTCAAGGATTTAAGCGGCTTTTGCTACCTTCGGTTGCGCATCGTACCTTTGATGCGCACATTCGTTCTGCTGTCGCTCGTCGGTTGTCCGGCGCTCGCCGGTCCATGCATCCCCCCGCCTCGGCCATTTGTTCCAAGAGATCCAAAGGTTGCCACGGAATTTATGGACATCCTCCGTCATGACTTCGAACTCTACTTCCGTGACGTACAGGTTTATTTTCGCTGCCTCGACGAGGAGCGTGCTCGCGCCTTCGAGGAAGCGCGCGAAGTCAGCGAGGAATATGGGCGCTTCTTGGGCTCGCTTCACCGATAACTTCGGGGCGAAACTTTTGGTCCGAGTCGCGCGGGTTCCGAATTCGATAACTGGACTACGAGCGAAATTCAGCCGAGAACCCGTTCGAGTCCCGTCGTCAGCGGCTTAGGGGCCGGGTTTCAATAAGCGAGCCACGCTTTGGCCGGCCGACACAATGTAGGGCGGCATGGACAGCGAATAGTGGCCACAATTCAGTTTCAATATGCTGGGCTCGGCCCCAGCGTCCTTCAGCCCTTGTATCAGCCTTTCAGAAAGCTCCGGCAGCACCACCTTGTCTCGTTTGGCCAATACTACTTTTAGTTCGAGATTGTCCCGCGCAAGATGATGCGCATGGTTCACCAAGTTTAGTGGTCCCCAAGCCCTTCTGAGATCGCCCAATTCTATCGCGGGTTGGAGGCTCTCGCAAATCGTTCGCGTTGCGCGCCCGGTCCACACCATGTCAGCAAGGCTTCCGGCTGTGAGGAATAGCGCAGCTTTTGAAACAGTTTTGTCATGGGCAGCAATCAACCCGGCAACCCAGGAACCCAGACTCATTCCGAGTACAGAAATCTCTTTATAACCTTGCCCTTTCAGCCATCTAATGAGCATTCGACCGTCCCGCACTGCTTGTCTGAAGGATTGAACCGTCCTTCCGAGATTAGGGCTGAGCATGTAATCGGCATATTCAGCGCCGGATCGACTGCGCTCGAAGTGATACGGCAGTGCCATCTCGACAACTGTAATCCCGCGCCGAGAGAAAAAGTTGGCGATCTGTTGATACCGCGCGCTTGCATTCCAATGGTGAAACACAACCAAAGCTTTATCGAATAATCTGCTTTCTGTTACTTTCGCCCAGACGAGATTGTTCTCTGCGACGTCAGTAGAAATTCCTGAAGGAAATTTGACCCACTCTCCTTCGCGTTCGACGACCAAGTCGTTGTTACCCGGATCATCGAAATAGGTTGGGTCCTCGACCGCCTGTTCTGCAAGTTTACAAAAGGCCTCGATACCTGCCGGACGCCCGGAGCCAGGAAAGGCAAGTTCAGTTTCCAGAGCGAAGTCTGTCGGCTTCTTTACTTCGTCCCCGCGCTCTGCTCGTCGCTCATCCCAACGGTCCAGCCAGCTATGATACACTTTGTTTTTCTCCTTGGTCAGTCGCCCGCCATGTATCAATGCTTGGATAAACCAGACCGTAGATTGCTGACAGCAGCCCGATGCACAGCAAGATCGAGAAACCGGCAATCGCACCGATCAGCACGTAGACGATGACCAGTAGGGCGACGCGCGCCAACATGATTCTAAATTCTCTCTGATTTCGACCATGTCCAATTTCCCCTTGCTGACGCAACGCGGCGTGGACTCGAATAAGCCCATAGAGAAACACAGTGCAGGTCGCCAATACGATCAGCAGGCTGCTATAGTTTGTTGGCATGCTGTATTCGAGCCAGTCGCTTGCCTTCTCATGATTTCCCAAGACTGACAGAAAATCGCTAGCCAACCAACCCGTTATGGTCGATTCACTTGATAGCATAAAAGTGCTTTGGAGCTTCATGCATATGGCAATCAAGAGTCCCAAAATACAGCACCGAAAAATCCCACGCATGATTTTGAGACCGACTTGATTAGGCTGACATTGATATTCTCGATCTACCCACGATTCAGACTTTCGTCCAAGTTCCCAAGAATCGTGCGCTATTGTGAAGAGCAAAATGAGTCCTGCAAAGAAGAGAAAAAATACCACACCCATGTAGAGATAGGCGAACCCGGTGAACGCGACCGCCTCCGGTATTGAAATGACGTGCGGGCGCTCAATCGCCATCCGAGCCCATTCCACCGGGTAGTTGCCGGTATCGCGGGTCAGTAATGGGCCTAAACACCTATCGATCCACTGAAGAACCGTAGCTATAGGTAAACAAACAAGAAAGGCCGCCCAATACGTCACCGAAAAGGTCGCGACTTTTCGCACCCACATGTCGTCATTCGCGATTCCTTCACCTTCAGGACTTAACAGTGACCGCCTTGTACCCCTCCAAAAGACCACTAAGTCGCGCACGAATACAAAGTATAGCGGCATGAGCACCATGAAGAGGAGTGTCCAGTTCGGTGCCCATAAGTACCCAACCTGCTTAATCACGCCATTCGCCTGCGGAAAAACAATGCTGTGAATGCCCAAAAAGTAAGAGGAAAATCCAAGGGCCACTGCCCCTGCGAACACCGACGCCGACAAATCCAAAGGGGATCCCCGGTTGAACACGGCCTCCGTTGTTCTCGCCAAGCTAAATCCCGACTCGGCGAGATAACCTCACCTTTGTGCGCCAGCGGTGACGGAACCACGGTATCAACATCGATTGCCGCGTTCTGAACCGTATCTGGAGGACTATGCGCATCGTGGCCGTCTGACCCCGCACGCAGCGCTCGCCTCCTGGCTACCAATCGTGCCCGGGCCGCACTTAGTTCCGTCTGCCATTCGCTGGTCGCCTTCGGATCATCACACCCAAACACCCTTGCTAGCCATCGAATGTTCTCGGTGCTGATTCCTTTCTCGTTGTCTTGGTACCAAAGCTGCACCGTTCGCAGTTCGATCCCGGACCGGTTGGCTTCGATCTGAGTGATTGCGGTGGCAAGAAGCTCGGCTGTCCACGGCCCCAAGGGTATCCCATCTTTGTCAATAGGCCGACCCGCTCCCGCTGCGCTCAACCGTCTGAACAACTCCTTGAAGTCACTTCCGTCATCCAGCGGAGGAACAAAATATTTTCCATTCTTTATCAAGGGCGTACCGGTGTTCGTTTCGTTCTATTTCGCTGGCGTTCGCTTGGTATCGTGAATTCGCGGCTCACGACAGTGCAACTACAGGCAGTGTGATTCGATCGCCATCTAATGGGCCAGAGAATGTCTGACGTGATCGAAATCCTGCTTGGTGGTTGGAAACTGGAATGAAGAAAGCGGTGAGACTGTTGAAAGAAGAAGCAGAGCCCATAGCCCGATTGTCTGGAAATGATCGGGAGCGCACGGTTGGATGGGTATACCTGTGGAATTCCTCTGAGTTGTCGGTGCTCTGGCTGGACGAGCAGGTACCTGCCGGTTCTATCGAGCCGCCGCTTCATCCCGAAGTGCTGGCAGAGGCAAAATCGTCGACACCGGTGAAAGTGATCGAGTACCTCGAAGCGCTTTCGAGTGGCGGCGAGCATACCCAAATTAGCAGGCCTTAATAGTCATCGGAGCAGGGCTTTCAAAAATATACTATTGGCGTAATAATATAAAATATCTAGAGAGACCGTCAACCTGCCAAAACTGTAGGAGAGTATTCATGCCCAAAACTCTTACTCGTTTCGTCGTCCTTGTCGCTCTTGGCTCCACGTCTTTCTTCGGAACGGCCGAGCGGGTTAGGGCGCAAACCTATCCGATCGATTGCGCAATTCTCCTCTGTCTTTCAGGGGGTTGGCCCGCATCAGTGCCATGCTCACGCGCCCGCGCGGAATTCATTCGAAGAATAACACCCTGGCCAGTAGAACCTCCGTTGCAGATATGGCGTTGTCCGATGAGAGCATCCCATGAACTCAATGGCACTGGTGAAAATGGCGGCCGTATCTTCGACATTCTGTTCGATAGACCGCGTCATCAGCTGCTCCAGACGATCACCGTTGCCCCATCTCAGGAAGTCGACCTACCACCGACAGGCGTGTTCCCGGCGGAAAGGGTTGAAACGGGTGATAGGAGCAATGAATTTTCTATTATGCTTGGTCAAAATCGCGCCGACATCGACATCAGCGGTCCGGAGTTTAACTTCGTGCGCTCGATACGGATCTTTGATGTGCGGAACGCTCGACAATATGAGGCAGGCAGCGAGGGGGCTGCGAGCGGAGCGCGGTCGTTGTACTTGGAACTTATGGCGTTCAAGGAGACTTCTCTTGGCAGCGTTCATCGATCGGAACCTTGCCGAAAGATCATGTGGGGCTGGAGAGGTGGGGCGACAATTGTCCGAGCATCCGCCACCGTTCGGTATTCGTCGAGTGGCGGGATTACGAGGGCAAATATGGCTACGAGCAGGTCAACTACTGAGCCCAGTCGGGAAAAGCCATTTGTTTTAGATGGGAACTCACGCCGAAGGGCAATTTTCTGAGTGATGTGTTTCCGTAGACCTACATCACGCCTTCACGCTCCAAACGCTTGCGCGCCGCTTTGCGAGCCCGGCGGATCGCTTCGGCCTGTTGGCGAACTTTCTTCTCAGAAGGCTTTTCGAAGTGCTGCTTGAGCTTCATTTGGCGGAAAACGCCTTCGCGTTGAAGCTTTTTCTTTAAAACCTGAAGAGCCTGATGCAGGATAAGCAAATGCACTCTGCCATGGCTCAGGTGTTCAATAGCGGAGAAGTCGCGCGCCTGCGTCGGATCGCCGTTCAATTGGCCAAGGTGGACGCGAAGCCTGCCGCAGACGTGGGCAATGTCATGGACAGCCCCGCGAACAAGATGGTCGAAATGGTCGTCAGGATTGCCGCAGCACGGCATGGCGGCAGCATGGGGGCGGGTCGATGGGTGGTAGCATCCAAACCGCCAACATCTTCACAGAACGCGCTCGGAAGGCACTGCGTAATTTGACAAATGATAGCGCAAGGCAGTTGCTGTTGGATGCAGTAGAGGACCCCGAAATGTTCAAGGAGCTTCTGCGGACGCCCGCAAGTATTCGGCTGTCAGGGCCGAAGAAAAGCAGGCTTGCACCGTATTTGATCGGTGACCGGGCTGCTGTGGCTCAAGATTGAACACGCCACGCTGCATGATACAGCGTGGCGCAGACACCCTCTGATGCCACAAGTGATAAGCCAGCATCATTGGCTGTCGTCTACCACCAAGGTAATTTCGCCAGAATTGGCGGAGTTGACGGCGACCACTTGGTCAACCGAATAACCTTCGGCCTCCAGTGCGGACATCAACTCTGCGTTTGCCTCAATCTCTGTGCGTAGGTCAGCAATGCCTTCTTCCTGCTTGCTCAGAGCATTGTCCAAAGCGCTTGCGTTCTCGGTAGCTTCACCTTTCAGCTCAGATAGCAGTGTAATTGTCGCGTCAGCTTCCGCGTCAAGGACGGACACAACATCCGCAGATACTTCGAAGCCTGTCACGATTGCAACTGTTATACCTTAGTAATTCAGTCAGCCATCCCCAATTGACTTACCTGATGCTTTCAGTCAGCTTCTCTAGAGGTGCTCTAGGCACCTGTCAGACAGGTCTGATTCTAAAAATCCTGAGAGGCACATTGATGTTTTTATTCAGTATTCCGAACGGCATTCTCGGGTCTTTTCGCCATGCTAAGAGAGTTGGCAAGCAAGACCGCGAGCCTCGTCTTTATCGTTGCGAACTCGTCAAACTTGCCATGGATGGAATTTTCCCGAGCGACCTCCCGCTGGAATATCTTCTGGATCGTATCAAGGGCACACCATGACTGCACCAAAAACCTTATACAAAATAGTCCTCGCTGACACCTCGCAATTACCGGCCTACAATGTCAGTGCTCTGAAGGAAGGTGGGATCGTGGACGAGGGTCAGGTCTACACTCTGCGCATTACCCGCGTGAGCAAGTTCAAGTCGACCAAATGAAGTTGCGCTCTGAATTACCGGAGATCGCTCCAACCTCTGGGACGCAGCGCGGCGCGGCTCCAATCGGCCTTTTGCAGGAACTGCCTTCCATCGAATTGGCGGCGATCGTCTATCTGCGCGCTTGGTGCAAAGGCAGGGCTGACCGAGAAATGATCGGACGGGATTTCACCTTTGTATTGGGCGAGCGTGAAGGAAAGAAAGCCGCCGAAGACTGGGATGCTCTGATGCAGATGCTCCTTAGCGGGGCACGTAGGCCAGTCATGCGTCATAGCCTTGGCTGCGAGTGCTTTGGGGGCGACGAGAGCGCCTTCGCCAATATGATTGCGGCGGCCGCCAGTCAGGACCGCGAGGACGCGCTCCTTTTTGCGAGCACTCTGATGACAGGTGCTGCGGCATGGGTCGCCGTTCAGGTGGCGCTGCCACTGGGGCAAGCCTTCCTTCGCCTGGCGCGCAACGCAGGCCTCCCAGGAACGTCCAAGGTTCAACAAACTAGCTATAGGCACTGAAAGAGGTTCTACCCGTTGAAACCCACACGCATGGCGGTTCCCGCCACCACCGCGCAAACCAACCTTCCCGCATCTGCTGTTAAGTTCGTCCGCGAAAGGAATGATCTGAGCGTCGCCGGGTGGCAGGTAGATAAACTTGAACCTAGGCCGAATAACCGAACAGAGACAAACCGGGCACATATGGCCGCTAACGCGACGTATTATGGCGGTTTCCAATGATTATTTGCCATTGTACGGGCATCACCGACCATGAAATCCATGCGGCTGTCGACTGGATGCGCGCCGCAGATGCTCAGACACTCATTACGCCGGGCAAAGTCTACCGCGCTTTGGGGAAGCGACCCGATTGTGGCGGCTGTCTGCCACTTTTCATTGCCACGTTGGCAAGTTGCGATACTATGGAAGTACCCATGCAACTGCGCGGCCTACAGCGCGCTACAACTCAGGGGAAAGCGGATGAAGGGCGACACCAAAGTCATAGAGTACCTCAACAACGCGCTGCGGAGTGAACTCACCGCCGTCAGTCAGTATTGGCTGCACTACAGGCTCCAGGAGGATTGGGGGTTCGGCAAAATCGCAGCTAAGTCCCGGGAGGAAAGCATTGAAGAAATGAACCACGCCGACAGGCTGATCGAACGGATCATTTTTCTGGAAGGACACCCAAACCTGCAAAAGCTTGATCCGCTGCGCATTGGTCAGAACTTGAAAGAGACCTTGGAGGCCGATCTTTCAGGGGAGCACGATGCGCGGACTCTTTATATTGAGGCCCGGGAGCATTGCGAGAAGGTTGGCGATTACGTCAGCAAGAATCTATTCGAAGACCTTATTTCTGATGAGGAAGGACATATCGACTTCCTCGAAACCCAGCTCCACCTCTACGAAACGATTGGCGCCGCCGGATTTGGCCAAATCAATGCGGACTCCGCAGACGAGGCAAAGTAAGGGCAGGACCCAAGATATGGCGATTTTCTTGAGCCTCTCTGGCAATTTCTATGCTGGAGAGCGCAGGTAATTTAGACCCGAAGAGGCATCAAAATGTAGAACCTTCGAAGTCTTACTCGAAAGTCAAACTATCTTGAGGGAAATCTGAAAAACCTCCCTTTTCCAACGTGAACTTGTTAACTTTGGCATCCCCTGCAAGGAACCTTGCTGATGCTGAAGCAACCTGCATTTCACGGCCTTCGCGATGCGATGAAGAAGAAGCAAACGCGGGCGGGAGGTGTCCCTGTCCGAGATGGACGCAGTAGTACCCCGGGGGCGGCTGATGGGGTTAATCACACCGCACTATCCGAAGACCGGATCGAAAGGCGGGCGTTCACCGAATCCGTTGGAAATGATGCTGCGCATCTACTTCCTCCAGAATCGGTATGCCCTGAACGATCCGATGGCCGAGGACACGCTCTATGACGTCACAGCAATGCGCAGCTTCGCTGGCCTCGAAATGACAACCCCCCAGTGACTTCTTTCGCTTTAGCGCTCGGCCCTCCGACGCAATTTTTGAAGTCTTACGTTTGAGGCAGCCACGGAGTGTCCTATTGCGCAGCCAGACAAGTCGAGATGTTTGTTCCGCCCTCATCGCCCGGCCTCTCGGTGCGCTCAATGGCTGATGGTCTGCGTCGGGAAATGGTGCCGGGCCTTCTGACCGATTTTATCGGAATTGGTTGCAGTGACGTTTGAAATCTGTTTCTTACTATTTCAGTCAAGTTATCCCAAATGGAACAGGACCCTGATATGACCTTATGCAAAACATCGACTGCCGCCGCCGCGCTGATGGCGCTGGCACTACCCGCGCTGGCCGATGGCGAGTTGAACCTCTACTCTTCGCGTCACTATGACACCGATGAGCGGCTCTACTCCGACTTTACCGAAGCAACCGGCATCACCATCAACCGCATCGAAGGCAAAGCCGACGAACTGCTGGCCCGTATGGAAGCCGAAGGCGCGAACTCCCCCGCCGACGTCCTGCTTACCGCGGACACCAGCCGCCTCAAGCGCGCCAAAGACATGGACCTGCTGCAAGCGGTCGAGAGCGACACGCTCGAAGAGCGCATCCCCGGCAACCTGCAGGACGACGACAACCAGTGGTTCGGTCTGTCCCAACGCGCGCGGATCATCTTCTACAACAAAGAGACGATGGACAATCCGCCAGCGACCTACATGGACCTCGCCGATCCGGCCTACAAAGGTCAGGTCTGCATCCGGTCCTCGACCAACACCTACAACCAGACGCTGCTGGCCTCCATCGTGACCCATGAGGGCGAAGAAGCCGCGACCGACTGGGCACAGGGCGTGGTCGACAACATGGCGCGCGCACCCCAAGGCGGCGACACCGACCAGCTGCGCGGCATCGTTTCGGGTGAGTGCGACATCGCTGTGTCCAACAGCTACTACTTCGCCCGCGCGATCCGCACCGACGTCGACGGCGTGAGCGCCGATATCGGCAAGATCGGCCTGATCTGGCCGGACCAAGAAGGCAACGGCACGCATATGAACCTCTCGGGCGGCGGCGTGGCCAAGAACGCCCCGAACCGTGAGAACGCGGTGAAATTCCTTGAGTATCTCGCCTCTGATCAGGCGCAGGTCTATTTCTCGGCGGGCAACGATGAATTCCCCACCGTGGAAGGCGTGGAACTGGCCGACAGCGTCAAGCAGTTGGGTGAGTTCAAAGCCGATGAAGTGAACCTGTCGGACGTGGCCGAGAACATCGGCACCGCGCAGAAGATCTTCAACTCGGTCGGCTGGGAATAAGATTTCACATCAAGTAACGCAGAAGGCGGGCTTTCGAGCCCGCCTTCTATTTGGGGGTGTCCGCATATTGTGTTGGTCCGCTAAGCGGAGAGGCTGTGTGAAAACTCCCCCATTTTGAGCGGACTGATGGTATAATTTCCCTATTCGGTACGGAGGTTGATGATGACGCAGTTTATCGAGGGTCAAAACCGTCAGCAGACGATGTTGCTGCCCTAATGTCTGGACGATTATGTTGATGAGAACAGCCCTGTTCGTGCGATTGATGCCTTTGCAGACCTGCTTGATTTGGCGACGCTTGGCTTCAACACGCAGGCTGCTGCCACGGGTCGGCCGGGTTATCACCCGGGGTTGATGCTGCGGATTTATCTCTACGGATACCTTAATCAAGCGCAGTCGTCGCGACGGTTGGAGCGCGAGTGTGGCCGCAACCTGGAGCTCATCTGGCTGACGGGTCGGTTAAAGCCGGACTTCAAGACGATTGCCGACTTTCGGAAAGATAACGGTTCCGCGATCCGGAAGGTGTGCCAGCAGTTTGTCGCGCTATGCCGCAACATGAACTTGCTCGATGGGGATGTGGTTGCGATTGATGGCAGCCGATTCAAGGCTGTGAATGCCAAAGCCAAGAACTACACACGTGGTAAGCTGCGCCAGAAGCTGGGCAAGATTGACAAGGCAATTGAGCGCTATTTGGGTGAGTTGGATCGTGCGGATGAAGTGTTGGAGCAAACCGGCACGGTGCTGCCAGAGGCCCGCATGGAACGCACTTTGAGAAAGCTGGACCACCTGCAAAAGGAGGCGGTGCGCTACAGATCAATCGAGCAGCGCATGGATCAGACGGGCGAGACGCAGGTCTCGTTGAGTGATCCTGATGCGCGCTCGATGGCGACCACAGCACGCATGCCGCGTATTGTTGGCTACAATGTCCAAACGGTCGTTGAAGCAGATCATCATCTGATCGTCGCGCACGAGGTAACAATGCTTGGGTTTGACCGGGATGCCTTGTCGATGATGGCTGCGGCAGCAAAAGATGTCATGACGACAGGTCAGCTCACAGCAATCGCAGACAAGGGTTACTATAAAAGCGAGGAAATCGTTGCGAGCGAAGACGCGGGTATCTCAGTTGTCGTTCCCAAACCCATGACATCAAACGCCGCTGCACGCGGTCAGTTTGACAAGGCTGACTTCGCCTATGACAGCGAAAAGGATGTGTATATCTGCCCGGCGGGTGAGAACCTAACGTACAGATTTACCGGCCAGCAAGACGGCAAAGCCATTAGATCGTATTGGTCGAGAGCCTGCGCCGACTGTGTCATCAAAGACAAATGCACGACCTCAAAAGAGCGGCGCGTGCGTCGATGGGAGAAAGAGGGTGTGCTTGAGCGGGTCCAGGAACGGCTGGATGGAGACCCAACCCAACTGGCTGTTCGCAGTATGACCGTTGAGCATCCCTACGGCACGATCAAATTATGGATGGGGGCCACCCACTTCAAAATGCGGCGGCTAAAAAACGTCGCCACCGAGATGGCGCTGCATGTCCACGCCTACAATATGACCCGCGTCATGAACATCATGGGCATTCCAGCAATGATCGCAGCGATGAAGGCGTAAGGGGTCCCGTTTACCCCAAAAATTTCTGCCTAAAACGCTAAATCAGCCACAGAGCGGCTATGAGAACAGCGCCTCCGCACCATTGCGCAAAGACGAAACGGCGGAACACCGGATCGTCCCGGAACGTCATTACACCTTCGCGCAAATAGGCCATGAAGCTTGTGGCCGCTTTTGAAGGTGCTTTCTGCTCAGGCTCTCCCATTGCAGTGAAAATGAGGGACGAGAGCAACATCAGGAGCGCTGCAATCCCAAGCACCGCAGCATAGGAAATCGGAAAATCAAGCGTTCGCAGAAGCCTGTCCGCCACCACAGCTATAAGAAGTGCTACGAGGCCGCCGCCGAAAAAACGGACCGAGAGCATCCGGCTCCGGCGTTCCGACGAAACGGACCGCGCAACAATGTCATTGTAAGGAACGCCCACGATCCCGCTAAGGAAAGCGTAGAGAACCCAAAGCCCAAGGGTCGCAGCACCAAGCGCGGCATCACTCCAACCAGCGACCGCGCCGGTCCACAGAACGATTGCGAGCAGAGCAATAGCAGCGGTCCTTCCGAACGCGCCCACGATGTAGAATGGCATTGAGGACGCACCGCGACCGGCGAGATAGCCGACGAAAAGTTGGGGCAGAAGCCAACCGAGCCGCAGAATTGTGGAAACTGCGCCTGCGGCGATAGTGCTGCCTGTCAACTGAAAGACCAGCGCAGACATGACTGTTCCACTGTCCACCGCAGCCGAACCAGCCTGGAATGCAGTGCCTGCGCCTGCCACATGCCAGAAGCGGCGGCGGGGGGTCATGTCCCACTCCAATCCACAGGCTCAACAAACAATCCAAACCATATCGACCAGATACCGAGGCCAACAAAGATCACGCCCAGCAACCAGCGTCGAGGCCGCAGCCATACGGCAACCCGGTCGAGGGGGCGTGCAAGACCAGGGATAACGGAGAGCGGGATCAACGGGAGCGACAGCGCAAGAGCGAAGACTGCCATCATCAAAAAAACCCATACTGGCTGATCCAATCGCTGTTGCCGTGCCCATAAGTCCAAAAAGGATCGGCGCAGCACAAGCTGGTATGTTCAGTCCGAACGCCAGCCCTTGAAGCATCGGGCTTGAGGCCATTTTCCAGCGATCCGGCGCGACCCCGATGCGGTGACGCATTGGTTTGTCCCAACCCGCAAGGATCGTTACCCCAAGGCCAAGATAGATCGCACCGAAAATGAGCCATGCGCCTGTCTGCAACCCGATAAGGCGCTGACCAAGCACAACGATCATACCGCCAAACCCGCCCATGACGGCGAGCCTTGCCAAAAGAAAGATTAACGCTGCGCTGAGCCGCTGACCCATCGGTCGGGTCCTCTGACTTCCCAGAAACAGCATATGGGCACCGATTGTGCAGGGTTCGACAAAACCGAGCAAGCCGAGGCCAAATGCAAGCAGCAGCGTTTGATCAGTGATGTCCATAAGTATCTTTTATTGCACTGAATATTTAGCGCTTATTCTGGACCCTCCGCCGACTGGAGGGATCTCAAGCTGGCGGAAATTGCTGTTGAGCGGTTTCTCCGCGTTCCAGTGTCATGCCCGCAGTTTGCTGTGAAATCGGCCAGCTGCAGCAGCTAAGTCCCTTGTCGATCCACCCGGATCAACAACAATCGTTCCGGAATGGACCAACAGAAGCACGCCGCGAATGGCGAGTTCTGTCAAGAACCAGTTCACGTCACGTTCTGACAATCCCAAGCATTCTGGTACCGTCACAACGACCTTATCCCTTGATTTACCGACAGCAGCAGTTGCTCTCGTTGGATGAGATGCTTTCGAGGACGCGTAGTTTGCCCTTCAAACTGGTCACACCTAACCTGTTCAATTACCCCATGCAGCGAAATTTCTTGTCGCTGTCGTTTGGCGGACGGCCTACCTTGGGCGGAAAGGATATATCCCCACGTAGCGTCGGATTTCGAAAACTTTGGGTCCATTTAAGGTCTTCCTCCTCTTAATCGTTCTTAGAAGCGGGAGGACTAGATCACGATCCAGCTTGCCGATTGATTGGCTCCGGCTAAGCTCACCCCTCTCCGCGGAACCATCTTCTTATCTGACCTAGTAGGCCAGATTCACAGAGCCAAACGCGACTATGCGCCGGCTTCGAACCTCGTGAGATTGAGGTCTCGGCCCTAGCTTGCTTGTCTCTTGCAGACGCTGCTGAAGCAGGACGTGCATCCGTTTCAGATCGCTTTCGCTCAGCTTGCCTTCGCCGACAAGGGCAATCATCTCGTCATGATCAGCCAGTGTCTTGGTTAACATGGTTTTTCTCGTCTTCTTCCGGCTTGCCGTGACCGTAAAGGTCGGCGTTCTCATGGGCTCGGTCTTCGTGCTCAAATTCCAAACTCGAATGACCGATGCTAAAATCGTCCTTCAGACGGTCCTTGATTGCCGTCTTGATTTTTTCGATTTGACGCCAGCCGTCCGCTGTCAGCACGACGTGGCAGTCCAAAGCCGCTTCGTGCTCCTGCATCTGCCACAGATGCACGTGATGAACTTCCGCCACGCCATCCACACGCCGCATCGCCTCAACGACGGCTTCATTATCGATGTCCGGCGGACTGCCGAGCATCAGCGTCCGAATCGGACCGCCGATCTCGGTGAAGGCGAGGTAAAGGATGTAGAGAGCGATGCCGATGGTGATCGCCGGGTCAACCCATCGCATGTCGTAGAGTAGGATAAGCGAGCCGCCGATGATGACCGCGACAGAGGCCAAAGCGTCCGATAGGTTGTGCAGGAAGAGCGCACGGATGTTCGCACTGCCCTTCTGCATCGAATAGGTGAGCACCGCCGTCAACGTGTCGACGACTAGTGCCACACCGCCTAGGATCACCACCGTCCAACCCTGTACCTCGGGCGGGTCGATCATGCGCATGCCACCCTCGTAGATCAGGTAGAAGCCGATCAGGATAAGGGTCGTGTAGTTGATGAGCGCTGCGACAATTTCTATCCGCCCATAGCCGAAGGTCATGCGCGCGTCCGCAGGCCGCCGCGCGATTTTCCGAGCGGCAAAGGCGATCACCAACGATGCCATATCCGAGAAATTGTGCAGAGCATCCGCGATCAGTGCGAGGCTGCCGGATAGGATGCCGCCGACAATCTGCGCGACGGTCAGAAGACCGTTGGCCCAGATGGAGATGGAGACTCGACGGTCGCCGGACTCGGGGTCGATATGGGCGTGATCGTGGGCCATCAGGCAATTTCCTATCTGTTCGGCAGATCAAAACGCGGTCAAGCGCCGCGTTTTGACTTCCTTTCAACATGTGCAGCCAGACCGGACTTATTCGCAACAAGTTCGGTCACTCGGGATCCCATGCGCCATTGGGTCAGCAGCAGCCAGAACTCTTCTCTGGCTGCGACACTTCCTGCACCAATTCGGCTGTTTCCGCGCCGTCGGCTTCCCGTGCCACGTCCGCTTGAGCCACGATCCCACAGCATTTGCCGCTTTCGTCTGTAACCACGCTGCGGCGCACCTGTTTTTCTTCCATCTTGCTGCAACAGCTTTTAACGTCCTCATCAGGTGAGACTGTCAGGAGGTCATCCGACATGACGTCAGAAACCGGCGTGTCGGCTGCCTTTCCCTCTGCGACGGCACCACAGCAGATGTCGCGGTCCGTAATGATGCCGACCGGCTCACCGGCGTCATTGATCACGGGAATCGCGCCGACCGACTTTTCATCCATCAGCTTTGCGGCCTCCTGAATCGTAGTGTCGGTACTACAACATGTTGGATTGCTGGTCATGATTTCGTGAACTTGCATGATCTTACTCCTTGTTTTGGTTACTAGCGTGGAAACCGAAAGACGGGTGTTCAAGTTCCTTTCATTGCGCTGAGCAGCGAGTTTCCGCGCAAGCGGTGCAGCAGCCACAATTTGGATTTTTCAATACTTGGAGTGCTGGTTTCTCGTCGGATCGCTTCCAAGGAAATGTAGTTGCTACGGTCACTGTAGCTTCAAGCCCCGATTTCAGGCGATGTCCTCACTTGCCTTACCGTCATCGTGCACCGCCTTGTGGTGTTCACCATGTGCGTCTCTCAGGATTCCGACTCCACCCCAGGCCGCGATACCGGCGACGATCACGCCCACGACAAGGTCCGGCCAGTTAGTTCCGAGCCAGGCCACGACCCCGCCTCCGACGACGATTCCGAGATTAGCCGCGAAGTCGTTCCAGCTGAACGTATTCGCCGCTCGGATGTTTACGTCCGGATCGCGAATCCGCGCCAACAGCCAGACGCAAAGCGCGTTGATGGCCGCCGCTATCAGCGCCATGACAATCATGATTGTGCCAAGAGGATCCGATCCGTCGACGTAGCGGCGCCAGGCGTCATAAAGGATGCCAAGGGCGAAGAGGATCAGTAGGCCGCCCGAAACATTCGCCGCTCCGCGTTTCCACTTAGCGGAACGGGACAGCGCAAGGAGGCTAATCGCGTAGACGAAACTGTCCGACAGGTTGTCGAGGCCATTGGCGATAAGCGCACTTGAATCGCCGAATGCACCCGATGCGAAGAAAGCGACTGCCAGCCCGATGTTGAGACCCAGGACGATCCAGAGTGTGCTTCTTTCCGATGCGTCCTGCCGCTGTACCATTCGCGAAGTCCAAAAATACTAATTTCAGTTCAACAAGAACGCGCAAGCGGTTATTTGGTTCCCAATCTGCATCTAGGCGATGTCGCCGTTCCGCAACGACGGTTCAGGCTCCGCCTTTTGATGTGTTGTCACGAAACGGAAGCTGGCATTGCAAGACCGTGACATCTGTACCTATTCCATTGGACTTGCGAACTACTGACGCTGTCGCACCCTAAGGGTCTTTGGAGCGCTCCGGCCACTTTACTTGCGCCTGCGCACGTGAGGTTGTTCAGCGTACCAGGCGGCAACTGCTGCAATTTGATTATCGCTCATGTTTTGCACGATTTCGGACATAATGTGTGAATATACAGTGCCGCCCCGCTTCCTCTGTTGCCAAAGGCTGAGTTGCTCCGAAAGATACCATTCGGGCTGGCCCTCAAGATAGGGGTAATAGGGGTTATTTCCCCGCGCTAACCGGCCGTGGCAGCTTTGGCAGGCAGGAATTTTTAACGGTCTGACTCCCTCGACAGCGATGCGTCTTCCAAATTCGAGCAATCCTTCCCTTGGAGTGACGAGACCCGCGGGCGCTGCTGTCGGGGTCATGGGATTAGAAACATCATCTTCTCTTTCCAGGATTCCGGCTTCGTCCTGCCAGGAGGACAACGGCGGTACGAATGGTTCTGGACTTCTGGCAACGAGAGGGCTGTCCACGGCATTGCTATCGGTGGGAAGGTCAGTGGTTGCGCTTCGAAACTCCGCTCCGGAACCTGTGACTGTTGCCAGAGCCGGATTCGGTTGCTCCGAGAAATAGCGCGCAAGCGCTTCAAGCACCTTCGGTTCATAGCGGCTCGCGGGGAGCTCCATGAAGCCGCTTCGTCGCTTTCCGAGTGCGAACGCGCGCAGCGTGGCATATAGATACGGCGCGGGCTGACCGGCGATGGCAGGAAATGCGTTCTCCGCCTCTTCGTCTACTTGACCCAAGCCATCGCGTCCGTGGCAAAGGGCACAATCCGCGAGCGCGTTTTCAACAACGCCGTCTGGTGCAGCGGCGGATTCGGCGCCTTGCGCGAAATCAATGCCCGTCGGCTCACCGCGCAAGGCCAACTCGGCGTACTGGCCTAGCGTCATGCCGGGAAGTGCCCGCAAGAAGGCGACCTGTGCCCAGACCTCATCGTCGCGATCTTGCGTTGGCCAAGCAGGCATGCCCGAATACTTTATCCCGTACTTGACGATCCAGAACAACTCCTCGTCGCTCCATTCAGAGACTTTTTCCTCGAGACGAGGCGGGCTCGGAGTCATCGCCTGAACTACTGGAGATTGCGGGACACCTGGGGCGCCGTGACATATGGAGCAGGCCGTCGCATAGTGGGCGGCCGAGCGAAGAACCAATGTGGGGTCATCGAGGTCGAGACCCTCCGGCTTTGAGACAAGCAACGACTGGCTCTCGACCGCATTCTCCATTGTCCAGCCGAGAAACCAGCGCGTCACGCTCCAGTGGCCGGATGAGGCGGCGATCGAAACCAGTCCCGACCAACTGATCAGGAGCGCCCCGCGATGCCGAGGCCAACGATTCCGGCCATCCATTTCCAGGTCAGAACGAGCTTTAGCCGCATGAAGCTGCATCCCAACTGTGCGATAATGAGCGATAAGGTCTGCAGTTCATCTACAGTCTCCAATGACCAGAATGGGCATGGTTTCGAAGACTACCGCAGCGAATGAAAGTCCGGCCAAAAGCAGCGTGGAGAATTCGAGAAAGCTTTCACGCCCTTCCGGCGTGTCTTGGTCATTCCGGAAACCCCCGCCTCCGGTTAGCCATTCGTGCCATGCGCGGCGAATTACGAGTGCAATCAGGCAAAGCGAGACGAGCGTCACGAAACCGATAGCAACGCGTGTGCTTCCGATCGATTCGAAAATATCGGCATTTGGGGCACACCGAAAGGCTGCGAGAAAGTAGCTGAAGAGAAAGTGAATTCCCCAAATCACTGGTGCTGCGATCAGTGTCCAAAGATTGTCCTTTGTTCTGCCAAATATCTGCATGGCCGATCTCACATCAACATCGGAAAATACGCGAGCGTCGCCACAGTGACCAGAGCGGTACCTCCGGCAAAATGCCAATATAGCGCCACGTTCGAGATATCGATATCGTATTCGGGGGTCATCCGGTCGGCATAGGAACGAGCCAAGCAGTAGCCGAGCATCAGGCCGCCCACCCCACCGTGGACGGCTGTCCAGATTGCTAACACCCAAACAGTCGCCGGATAGACGTGGGCGGACGGGTCGAGGCCGTTGGTGAACGGTCCCCAAAGCAGTGTCGCGCTGGCAGCGAGCGAGGCCACGCTGCCGGCAGCCATTAGGCCACGTGCCGGTCCGACCCGTCCAGCGCGGTTCAATATCCGTGCGAAGAGGGCTGCCGTCCAAGCGCTCGCGAACAGCAGGAGTGCGATGCTTGGCCAGAACACACCAGGTCCGACCGCTGTCGGTGGTGGAAAATCGGCATGGATAGTGAAGAAGTAGAAGTATCCGAAGATCAGGCCGACGAAGGCCGTGGCGTCGCCCGTCATGGTGATAAACATCGCCCACCAGCCAATCGAATCCGGACCCGACTTGTAGAGTGGCAGTTTCAGGCCGAGGCCGACATCCTTTTCGGCTTTCTCAGGAATCTGGGCGGTGCCGCGCCAGAGCCAAATAATAATAGACGCGATGGACAGGACCATCGCGGTAATGGTGAGGGTCCACCAGTGGAACGTGGCGAAGATGAACACTGCGCCGGTCATGATGGCTGCGATCATCGGCATGAAGCTGGGGCCAGGTACGCGTAGGCAATGCAATGGTTTGCCGTCGAGAACTGTTGTGACCAAAGTCTCGCGCTTCATCTCCTCGGCGTCGGGCAGGTAGAACCGGCCCTTGTCGACATCGTCGACGAAGTTCGGCTGTTCCCAGAGGGGATAGCGAGAAGAGATTATCGGCACCGAGCGCACACCCCAACTCTCTGAGGGCATTCTTGCCAGCCACTCCAGCGTGCCGGCGGTCCACGGATTTCGCTTGGCGTATGGCTCCCTGCTGCGGGGCCGAATCACGTCCCAGACGATCACCAACACACCGGAGGCGAACACGAAGGCGCCGACCGAGGAGACCAGATTTGATATGCCAACGCCAAGTGCCTCCGGGTAGGTCCAGACGCGGCGTGGCATTCCCATTAGTCCAGCCCAGTGCATCGGCAAGAATGCGACATTGAAGCCCACGAACATCAGCCAGAACGCGATCCGGCCCAGCCGATCCGATAGCTTCCGCGCGCCGATGATCGGCCAGTAATAGTAAACTCCGGCCATCAAGGGGAACAGCATCCCCCGATCAGCACATAGTGCAGGTGAGCAACCACGAAGTAGGTGTCGTGGGCCTGCCAATCAAAAGGCGCCAACGCCACCATGACGCCAGTCAACCCACCGATGACAAAGGTGGCGAGCGCTCCCGCGACAAAGAGCATCGGAACGGAAAAGATCACGCGGCCGGTCAGGAGCGTTGCCAAAAACACAAAAATCTGCACACCGGTCGGAATCGCAACTGCCTCTGAGGCGGCTGAGAAGAAACCGAGCGAGATCGCAGGGAGGCCCGTGGTGTACATGTGGTGCACCCAGAGCCCGAAGGAGATGAAACCGGTGCCCACGGCCGCGAGCACGATCCACGAATAGCCGAGGATCGGACGCTGGGCGAAGGTCGGCACGATCATCGCAACCAGCGCGATTGCCGGGAGAAAGACAATGTAGACCTCCGGATGGCCGAAGATCCAAAACAGGTGCTGCCAGAGGACAGGATCGCCGCCGCGGCTAGGGTCGAAAAATGGCCAATCGAACATCCGCTCGAGCTCAAAAAGGATGTCACCTGCGATCAGTGGCGGGAAAGCGAAGAGGATCATACCGGCAACGACGAGTACGTACCAGGCGTAGAGCGGCATCAGGTTTAGCCGCATGCCGGGCGGGCGGCATTTCAGCGTTCCCACGATCAATTCAACCGCCGCGGCAAGCGAGGCAATCTCGATGAACGACAGACCCAGCAGCCAGATGTCCGGGCCATAGCCCGGCGTGTACCGCTCGTCCGTAGTGAGTGGCGGGTACATGAACCAGCCTGCGTTCGGCGCGGCATCGAAGAAAATGGATCCTGCGACGAACACGCCGCCGATCATGAAACACCAGAATCCGAATGCCGACAGGCGAGGAAAGGGCAAATCACGAGCGCCAAGCATTTCAGGAAGCAGAATTATGGCCACTGCCTCGAAGATCGGAACGGCGAAAAGAAACATCATCACCGTGCCGTGAAGGGTATAAACCTGATTGTAGAAGGTTGCCGTGAGAAAGTCGTTCTCTGGCACCGCGAGCTGCACCCGCATTGTCAGCGCCAATACTCCAGCGAATAACATGAACCCGAATGCCGCAGCCGTGTACCAGATACCGACCTCAGTGTTGTTCACCGCCGACCAGTAGCGCCAACCTTTTGGTGCAGCCCAGACCTTGCGGAGCCGCTCCTCCTGGCCGCGACGAACCTCCTCGTCCTCCTGATCCGGTCCATCTGCTGCGGTGTTCTCGCGTTCGGTCATTCCAGACTCCCTAGCCAAGCAGCAATTTGAGCGATCTCGTCTTTCGGCAGCATGCCAAAGGCCGGCATCTCGATGCCTGGCTTGAAATGGTCCGGCGAGGCAACGAAGTCGGCGATATTCTCGACAGTGGTTGGAACAATGCCAGCTCCAATCGTACGTCGGCTGGCGAGGTGCGTAAGGTCGGGCCCTACTACCCCGTCGGGCGGTGTGCCCCGGATCGCATGGCAGGCTGCACATCCGTTCCGAATGAATAGATCGAGGCCCTCGCTCTCGGGCACTGCTGCAGGCTGGGCCTGCGCCCTCACATACTCCGTGAATTCGGTTTCAGGCACCACGACCACACGAAAACCCATTTGCGCGTGAGCCGTACCACAGAACTCCGCACAAGCACCGTTGAAGACGCCGACTTCTGTCGGTTCGAGGATGAGCCGATTCACCCGTCCGGGTATCGCGTCCATCTTGCCCGCAAGCGGCGGCACCCAAAACGAATGGATAACGTCCGGGCTGCCGAGGAGAATTTCCGTACGTTTCCCCAGCGGGATCCAGATCTCGTTGGCGCTAGGGACCCCGCCTATCGGGAGGTTGCGCACCACGCCGGGTTCGCCCTCGACGCCGTAGGCGACGCGCCACCAGAATCGTTCACCCGAGACGGCGATGGTAGGGCCGTCACCGGGGGGCGCAGATCAGGCATCATCCTGAGCCCCCAGAACAGCAGCATCGCCAGCACGACGGTCGGAAAGACGCATCCTCCCCAGATGATGAGCCGTAGGCCGGCTTTTTCGCTGTGTTGTCCGGGCCGCGTCTTTGTAGCGTAGTAACCGATGGCGACAACGACAGCCCAGATCGCCACGGCGCCAATAAGCATTACCCAAAAAAGTGTGAGAACCCGCGCAGCCTCAGCACCGGCCGCGTCGAACGCAGATTGAGGACCTTCGCAAGCGGAAAGTGCGAAGATCGCTGGAAATGTTCTGCTCGTTCGAAATTTCTTCATCAAGTGGGACCCTTGCGCGTGGCCTTCGAGCCGAATCCGTTTGGCGTCATTCCGGTTTTTTCCGATACCCCCAGCCAGACGCCCACTAGAATGACTGTCGCCACGACGTACATCATGGAACCGACCGTCATCATCAGCAGTCCGGCCAGCTGCTGGTCTTCGAGCGGCGACAAGCCCCAAGCCATGGAGCGGATACCGTAGCTCGTATAGAACGCTTCTGGAGCGAAAGCGAGCAAGGCTCCGGTGATCAGTGAGAACTTAAAGGTAATCAGCAGTCCCAGAACGCCGGCGCCCGGTCCGCTACTGTGCTTGCGTGTTATCGCTGTCCAGAAGACTAATGCAGAAGCAAAGATCGAGCCGTGCATGATCGAATGCACGAGGTCGTTTTCCAGGGAAACGGCAATCGCTGGTGGCGCGTGCCATAAGATAAACACGACCAGTTGCTGAAGGGATGCGATGCTGGTTGCGGTGAGCCAGTTCCATCCCGTTCGCCAGGCCTCAGATGAGGCGAGTGACGCGAGCCCCCTTTGCCATGTCCTTGGCAACGTGCGCATCATAGTCGGAACAGGATGGCCCAGCACAAGGAATGGCGCTGCCAGCCCCATCAAGACGATGTGCTGGCCCATGTGAGCAGCGAAGAGACTTTCGCCCAACGCATCGAGAGGCCACACTAAGGCTGCAATCAGGGCCAGTATGCCTATGCAGAACGAACCCGTCTGCCAAGTTCGGACGCCGCGGCCTAGGCCGGCCTTCGTCCATGCAAGAAGAACGCCCCGTGAGTACAATGCCACGACACTTGCTAAAGGCAAAATGACGGAAGGCGGTAGAGACCAGGTTGTCCAGAAGTCATGGGGCTCTAGAGGTGCGCCGTCGGTGTGGGCGCGAAGCGACGTTGCGGTAAGAGCGACTACGATTGAGACAGATAGAATGAGCCACCTTTGGGACGGCGATGGCAAAGTGGTCTGGGGAGGTTGATGTCCTGCAATGTGCAGCATACACAATCTTTCTACATCTCCGTCTCATCCAATATCGGCGGGTCCTGACTTGCACCTGTCGCCATGCGATCAGATTAACTGGCTGATCCGTCACACGCGGGCCGATGAAAAAACATGCGGTATTCCTTTTGAACGAGAGGCGTTCGCGTTACGCGGCTTCGAGAGGCGCAGGTAGTCGGTCTTTCCAACCTTTGTGCAACATAGTTCCTCTAGCTGCTATAGGTTCAAGCGAATTCGACACCCGGCAGAGCGGCGCAATACGATAGAGCACAAATACGAACCCAACCGGCAACCTCTTCAATGATCCCGACACCGGAGATTTCGAACATTCAATACGTCCCTTGTCTGCGCCAATGTTTGTCGCCCGTCGTATCGCCCAGAGGCCAGCCGCGACAAGTCAGCTTTTAGCGTTCAGCAACGGAGATCGGAACCTGCGGCGATTTTCCGGGACTGGAAGATGGGATCCCAGTCTGCACAAGATGACTTCGTCGCCAAAGATGCGCGCGAACTCAGAGCCGTGCCCAGACCGACCAGACACGGCTGCCCGATTCTTTTCAGTCAGTCCGCGTACCACATGCGCGACAAGTTGGCCTTGGCCTTGAGCACGCGGTCGAAGGCCGGGGTCTTGCCCTCTGCATCATGAAGAGCGCGCGCAGCGACATCGAGATCATGCAAGTTGAACAACAGTGTCTGTCTCTTTGACGCGAAGAGCGGTCACACCCCACGCGGCGCGGCAAGAGCGCCGCGATCGGATAGACAAACGCAACGGGCATCTTAGCCGCCGATCTCTTCATGGTTTGTCAGGCATTCGGAGTGGTCTCTCAACACCTCTAACACACGGCAGTCAGCGGTCTGCCCGCCACTGCACTCATGCACCATACGTTTCAATTCCGTGCGCAGCGCCTCCAGGCGAGCCAGTCGATGCTCAACTTGCTTAAGCTGCCGGCGGGCAATCGCATCGGCCTCCGCGCAAGATTTTCCCGGGTGATCGCTGAGGTCGAGCAGTTCGCGGATCGCATCCAACGAGAACCCCAGTTGCCGCGCGTGCCGGACGAACGACAGGCGGTCAAGCTCGGCATCACCATATCGTCGCTGGCCGCCTTCAGTTCTGCCGGGTTCTGGCATGAGCCCGATCTGCTCATAATACCGGACTGTCTGCACTTTTGTACCGGTCTTTTTTGCAAGCGTCCCAATGGTCAACATTTCAGGCCCTCCACATTAGCTACAGAGGGTGTAGCTTTAAGTGGCAGACATCACAAGATTCACCACCTCCTCACAGGTCCGTGATTGCCAGCCAATTAGCGACAATCGCGCTTGAACCTACAGCTGCTAGAAGTTGTAGACACCTCCAAAATATAGAATCAAGTTCGGGCGTAGCGGTGTGAGGCTTCCAGGTTTTCAGAAGGTATCGAAGGTGTTGGCGGGCGTGGCGGCGTTCGTTCTCATCTGGCTGTTGCTGTGGGTGGACTACCGTGCCGACCTTGCCCGCACAGAGAGTGAACCACCGTTTTTTGCTGATTTCGAACTGACCGATCATCGCGGGATGGTCCAAACGGAGGAAGATTTCAAAGGTCGCTGGATGTTGGTCTTCTTCGGCTTCACCAATTGCCCCGACGTCTGTCCGACAACACTGTCCGAAGTCGCGGCCGTGATGGAGGGCTTGGGCGATGAGGCGGCAATGGTTCAGCCGATTTTCATAACGATCGATCCCGAGCGAGATACGCCGACGGCTTTAGCAGAGTACGTGCCCATGTTCGACGCAGGAATCATCGGGCTGACCGGCACGCCGGAGCAGATCGCCGCAACATCCGAGACTTTCCCAATTTTCTTTGAGCGGATCGAGGAGGCTACTGCGCCGGGTGGATACACGATGGGTCACACGTCACACCTTTTCCTTTTCGACACGCAGGCAGGCTTCGCGGATTCCTGGCCCTATGGCACGCCCGCCGAAGAGATCCTCGCCGATCTGAAAGAGAGGATCTGATCGTCATGCCCCGACTCTCTGGAGAAACAGCCCTTGGCCTAGCGTGGATCATTGCGCTTATCTCATCGCTTGCCGTGCTCTTTATTGGCGAGGTGCTTGGTCAAACGCCTTGCATCCTTTGCTGGTTCCAGCGCGCCTTCATGTTCCCCTTGGCCATCGTTCTTGGGCTCGGGTTGTGGTGGCAGGATTCCCGCGTGGGGCGCTATGGCGTTGCACTGGCGCTTGGGGGGCGGCGGTGGCGATGTATCACATCGGCCTCTATGTCGGTCTGATCCCCGAGGCGATCCAGCCCTGCACGGCGACTGGCCCCTCTTGTACCGACGACAACCAGTTGGTCTTCGGGATTCCGATTCCGCTGATGGCGCTTGTCGCCTTCACGATTATCGGGGTGCTGTCGGCCCTTTCACTGAAGGAAAAACAAACATGAATCGACGCGGCCTCGTTCTATCCGTTCTGGCTGTTGGTGCCGCAGGTTTTGGCGGCGCGGCTTGGTATGCCACCCGCCCCCAACCCATGGCAGAGGCAGTCCCTGTCGCGCCCGAAGTGAACGATGTGCTGATCCGGTCCTATTCCCCGATCCTTGGCCCCGAAACGGCACCTGTCACGATTGTCGAGTTTTTCGATCCAGCTTGCGAGGCCTGCCGCGCCTTCTATCCCGTGGTCAAGGATATCATGACTGAGCACGGTGGTGCGGTCCGTGTCGTCATTCGATATACTGCCTTTCACGGGAAAGCTTCAGTGGAAGCGATCCGTGTTCTCGAAGCTGCGCGGATGCAGGATGTGTTCGAACCCGTGCTGGAAGCGGTCCTGCGCGAGCAGCCACGATGGGCGTCCCATGGCACTCCAGCACCGGGTTTGATCCTTGAGATTGCCGCAAGCGGTGGTCTGGATGTCGAAGCTGCTCGAACACAGATGCTGGCCCCCGGTGTCGTGGCAGTGCTCAATCAGGACCGCGCTGATGTCGAAGCGGTAGGCGTGCGACAAACGCCCACGTTCTTCGTCAACGCCAAGCCATTAGACCCGTTCGGTGAGGCCGAACTGCGGCGACTGGTCGCTGCAGAAATTGCGGTCAGCCAAAGTTGATGCTCGGATAGATAAAGGAGAATCTGTCATGATAGAGCTACCTTATATCAAGGGCTTGACTCTTTTTTTGCTGCTCTCGGGCATGTCGACTCCGACATTTGCCGGTTCGGAGGACGTCATCGTAGTAAACGCGTGGTCCCGTGCTTCGATTGGTATAAACCGACCGGGCGCGGCATATTTCACTATACATAACGCAAATGAAGACACAGTCACGCTGACCGGACTTACAACACCACTGGCCACGATGCCCGAGATCCATGAGACGAAAACCAACGCTGCAGGCGTCAGTTCAATGTCACCTGCAGGCGACATCACGATTGGGCCGGGCGAAAGCGTGGCATTGGAGCCGGGCGGGCTGCACGCCATGCTCATGAAGCTGCAAGACCCGATGATCGAAGGCGAGACCTTCCCGCTGACACTGACTTTCTCGGACGGTGGCGAAGTGACTGTTGAGGTCCCAATTCTGGGGATCGCCGCGCGCGGGCCGGAAAGCTGATGCAGCGTCGGCAATTGTTCCAATACGGTGCAGGCGCTCTGGCTATGATGCTTGGTATCGGCTGGTGGCGCGTGGATGGTCCCGGCGCTCCGAAACCTACTGGCCAAAGGCCGCTCCCCCTAACGGTGATGGATTTCCGACTGACCGATCACGAAGGCCATGAAGTGGGCCCAGAAACCCTGATCGGACGGCCGACCATGGTGTTCTTCGGGTTCACCTACTGCCCGGATGTCTGCCCCACGACGTTATCGGATATCTCAGGCTGGCTTGAAGATCTCGGAGACGAAGCCGCGCAGATGAACGTGGTCTTCATCACGGTCGATCCGGCGCGTGACACGGTCGAGGCCATGGCCGAATATGTCGGCTATTTTCATCCGGCCATTCGGGGTTGGACCGGAACGGAAAACCAGATTACCCGCGCTACAGAAGGGTTTCGGGCTTCGTATGAGCGCGTCCCGACCGAGGGAGGTGACTACACGATGAACCATACGGCAAGCATATTCCTTTTTGGCGCCAACGGTGAGTTCGTCACCATGATTGACCACCACGAGCCAAGAGAATTCGCAGTACCGAAGATCCGACGTGCGTTGACAGAAGATGTAGAGATCACAACATGAGAATAAGAGTTGCCTCGGTGGCCCTGGTTGGCGCCTTTTCGATGACTGCCATCGCCACCTTAGAGTGGTGGTCCAAAGAACCGGTGCCCCAATCGATTGCCGAAGCAACGCAATGGGCGCCTGCTGCAGTTTTGGAACCGCGACTTGCTGATAGCGTCATGACAGTTCCCAAAACCACACAAGTCGACGGAGCGCGCAAAATCCTAAACGTCCCTCTCTTGCAGCCTGACGTCACCGAAACCGCCTTGCCAGAAATTGAACCGCCCTTGGTGACTTGGACGCGTCAAATCGCGTCGGGTGAGACGTTGGATGCAGTTTTAGCGAACGCCGGCGTTGCCGCACCCGCCCGTGCGGAGATCGCTCTCGCACTTGGAGTGGAATATGATCTGCGCCGATTGCGCCCAGGCCATGAGATCACCGTGATCTCAAACGCGGACGGCAATCCGAAGCGCGTAGAACTGGCCATTGACGATGGAGTGCGGATCGAAACTGTTTTTGGTGAAGAACTTCTTACGCGCGTATTGGAACCAGACCCTGAAGTGGTGATTTTCGCAAGCGAGGCGGTGGTTGAAAGTTCGATCTCCGCAGCGTTGGACAAGGCAAAGATACCTGCACGCTTCGCGGTCGATCTGGCACAGATGCTGGGCGGCACAATCGATTTTCGACGTGAACTCTCCGGGGGTGAGAGGATGCGTCTCCTTTGGCGCGAGGCGCGAGAAGGAAACAAAAGGATTGGCCAGCCCGAGCTTGCCTTTGCCGCATTGGACCTTGCTGGATCGGTCTATGAGATCGTCTGGCCGGATGACGGCAGCGGTCAAGCGACGATCTATGTGGATGGAGAGGTCCTGCGTGTCTTTGCCCAACCGGTGGAAGGAGCGCGGCTGAGTTCCGTCTTCGGCCGTCGCACGCACCCGGTCTATGGGAATGTACGCATGCACACCGGCGTCGACTTTGCTGCGGCCCGCGGTACGCCTGTAAAAGCAACGGCGCCTGGACGCGTGAGCTTCATCGGACGTCGTGGTGGATATGGCCGGGTGGTGGAGATATCGCATGGTTCCGACACCCTGACACGATACGCACATCTCAGCGAGGTGCCGGACACACTCGAACAAGGGCAGCGCGTGATGGCCGGAGACATGATCGGTCGCGTCGGTGCTACCGGCACCGCGACCGGCCCAAATCTGCATTATGAGGTTCTGGTCGATGGTCGCCCGACGGATCCTCTCTCAGACGACCGACTGGTAGAGGCGGCCGACCGGGATGCGGTTGGCCCGGCTGCACTTGAGCGATTGGCTGAGGCTCGCTCGCTACTGGCCGAGAGGCTCACCAGCGAATTTGTACAGACAACAACCGAAAGGCTTTAATCCATGAAACGACTGGCTCCCGCTCTTGCAGTCACGCTGGCCTTGTTTTCCGCGGCGCAAGCTGTCGCCGATGCGATCCAGATTGATGTCCGGAAGACAAACGGCTGCGGCTGTTGTCTGTCTTGGATGAAGCATCTTGAGGAAAGCGGATTCGCGCCGATAGGCGAGGACATGTTCGGGGATCTCTTGTGCGATTCAAACTCGACACCGGCGTGCCTCAGCGCATGGTATCCTGCCATACGGCTTTGGTCGGCGGCTACGTGATCGAAGGTCATGTACCGGCATCAGACATCCAGCGTTTGTTGGATGAGCGTCCAGATGCAGTGGGGGTGGCGGTGCCGGGTATGCCCTATGGCTCGCCGGGCATGGGACCGGAAGATGATCGCGAGGGCTACGATGTCTTTTTGATCCAGGGCGATGGGTCGACCGAAATCTTTAGCAGCTATTTGGCCGCTGACTGACGTATCGGCGGGAACTCTGCGCTTGGAACCCTTGTCCTCAATAACTCTCGGCTTTCTTGGAAGCCTTGCCGCCGGATCGCTGACAGCGGTCGGGGCGACCCCGTTCTCTTTGGACGCGTCCCCTCCCGTGCCACGCGCGATTTGCTGCTTGGCTTCGCGGCGGGTGTCATGCTCGCTGCTTCATTCTTTTCGTTGATCATTCCGGCTCTCGACGCAGCCGAAAGACAGTTCGACAACGGTGCTCTCCCGGCAGCCATCGTTTGTGTTGCGATCTTGCTTGGCATGGGGGCGGTCGCTCTGATGAATGAACGACTGCCGCATGAACATTTCAAAACGGGGCGAGAAGGGCCCGCCGCCGCATCTCTGCGCCGCGTCTGGCTCTTCATCATAGCGATCACGATCCACAATTTTCCCGAAGGGCTTGCCGTTGGTGTCGGGTTTGGGGCTGATGGTTTCTCTGGTGGCTTGCCGCTCGCGATTGGCATCGGGCTGCAAAACGCGCCCGAGGGTCTCGCCGTAGCGGTCTCATTGCTTGGTGAGGGGTATTCCAGGCGCCGTGCGTGGGGGGTTGCCGCCCTGACAGGTCTTGTCGAGCCGGTAGGCGGGCTTCTTGGCGCTGGCATCATCGGCATCTCGCAGCCCCTGTTGCCATGGGGCCTCGCCTTCGCCGCCGGGGCGATGCTCTACGTAATCAGCCACGAAATCATTCCCGAAACCCACCGATCCGGCCATCAAAACAGGGCGACTTTCGGTCTCGCGGTCGGCCTCGTGATCATGTTGTTCCTAGATGTATGGCTGGGGTGATGAGATGAAACAGTCCCATTTCCAAGGCTTCATTGCGGCTGGAACTGCTTTTCTTGTTGATCAGGTGACAAAAGCAATCGTCGTCGCTAATGCGACAGATTTGAGCGCCGGAATTCCGGTCTTTCCCAGTTTTAATCTTATTTACTTGCGCAACGATGGCGTGACATTCGGACTGCTTGGTGGAGCACCATGGTGGGGCCTTGCGACCTTGGCCCTAGCCATCTGCGGCTGGTTGACCGTCATGCTGGTACGCACTGACAACCGGGTTGAGGCTATCGCCTATGGTGCGATCATCGGTGGCGCGCTCGGCAACGTCCTCGACCGCATTCGATTTTGGGGTGTGACGGACTTCCTCGATTTCTACGTCGGCTCCACGCATTGGCCCGCCTTCAACATGGCGGATGTGTTCGTGGTCGGTGGCGTGGGGCTGCTGCTCTTAGCACCGTGGTTAGCCGCTAAACTTCAGACTGGCCCATGATGACGGGTTGGCTGCAATTGACTGGCTGCAGCCGTTGCTTTCCCCTGCGATCAGGGATTAGCTTTATGGCGGGCGGTTTAACGGTTTTAACCCTTCCACCGTTCTCATGGATCATCGCTGTTCCAGTCGCCTTCTCAGCACTCTTTCTCGTGCTCATGCAGGTTTCCACCGCGCGCGCCTTCGTCATCGGCTGGATCTTTGGAATGGGCCAGTTCCTGTTTGGAATTTCCTGGATTGCCGAAAGCTTTTACGTCGATTCCGAACGTTTCGGTGCCCTTGCGATCCCAGCAGTCGCGGGACTGGCCGCCGGACTGGCCATTTTTCCAGCTATTGCGGCGATGTTATTTGCCACCGTAATGCAGCGCCGTGCTGTCGGCGGCATTACGGCAGGTCTTCTGCTTGCAACGTGTTGGGTTGCCGCGGAATGGCTGCGTGGTCATGTCCTGACGGGGTTTCCCTGGAACCTTGCTGCTTATGCCCTTGTCGAACATGCCCCCTGCGCCAACCCGCCGCATGGGTCGGAAGTTACGGTCTGGGCTTTGTCACGGTATTTATCAG
The DNA here is from genome assembly GCF_029870955.1 of Sulfitobacter faviae. Classification (NCBI taxonomy): domain Bacteria; kingdom Pseudomonadati; phylum Pseudomonadota; class Alphaproteobacteria; order Rhodobacterales; family Roseobacteraceae; genus Sulfitobacter; species Sulfitobacter faviae. Next base: position 190,666 of record NZ_PGFQ01000005.1, read on the forward strand.
CATATTGCCAGGTGTGTTCATCGCAGCCGCGCCAAACAGCCGCGCAGCTGTTTTGGCGCTCTTTGCCGTCGCGGTGACGGTAATTTGGGGGGGCGGTGTGCTTCGGCTAAATCAGAACGTGCCGCCAACGGACATTGCTTTGCGCATCGTCCAAGGCAATGTGCCGCAAGTCGAGAAGTGGGCGCCGGGCAGCCGCGAACGCACGCTGGAAAAATACCTCGGCTTGTCCGCGCAACCCGGACGCTTCGACCTGCTGCTGTGGCCGGAAACGGCCTTTCCCGGTTTTCTGGACGAAGACGCCTTGGCGCGCAGGCGGTTATCCACGGTTTTGCCAGACGGTAGGATCCTTTTGACAGGTGTGCCTGACCGCGTAGAGAGGGATGGGGGAACCCGATATTTCAACACGGTTCAGGCCTATGACGGCAGCGGCGAAATTCTAACGGGATATGCAAAACATCATCTTGTTCCGTTCGGGGAATATGTGCCCCTGAAAGGTTGGCTGCCGATCGAGCGCCTGGCCGAAGGTTTGGGTGATTTCACGCCGGGACCAGGGCCACGAACGCTGGCAATTCCGGGCGCGCCTCTGGTTGCGGTGGCAATCTGTTACGAGATCATTTTTCCGGGCCACGTGGTCGATGATCTTTTCCGCCCCGACTGGATTTTCAACGCCACGAATGATGCCTGGTTCGGAACCAGCATCGGGCCCGAGCAGCACCTTGCCACCGCGCGCATGCGCGCGGTCGAAGAGGGCCTTCCGGTGATCCGGGCGGCCAACACCGGGATTTCCGCGGTCATCGACGCCAAGGGAGAGATCATCGCGCGCCTCGAGACCGGACAAACTGGAGTCATAGATGCCAGCCTGCCGACAGCGCTTGCGCCCACACCTTACGCTCGTTTCGGTGATTGGACATTGCTGGCGCTCATCTGTGCGGTCTGGGCCCTAGCCTTTACCGTCGGATTGGCCGGACGACGTTTCAATTCAGAAAAATCAAAATCGGAGGACTCGTGATGCTGGTGCTCGCAGGCTTTGTCGGAGGGGCGCTCTGGGGTGGCTATCTGGCGCAACGGCGGAAAGGGAACCGCCTGGATATACTTCAGTACGCGACAAGCTTCAGTATTGCTTTCGGCCTACTCGCTTTTTTCGCCTCGGTGATCCTCTTGCGCATCACGTCTTGAGATTACTTTGGTACCGGCAACGAATTGAGACGACTGTTCAACATATTACTGTACTTGCTCCTGGCGGTTTTTGCATCAGGACTGGCCGTATCCGGTGTCGTCTACTTTCTTTTGCGCGCCTCCGTCCCCGACTATGACGAGGACTTCAGAGTTGCGGGAATCGAAGGTCCAGTCGATATTCTGCGAGATGCTGCGGCCATACCGCACATTTCTGCAGACTCTGCTGCGGACGCCTATTTCGCGCTTGGTTTCGTTCACGCTCAGGACAGGCTTGGCCAGTTATTGCGGGCAAGGCGGGCAGCGCAAGCCTTGTTGCCACTTGACCAGACGTTCGAAGTCGAGCCTTCGACAGCCCAGGCGCTCGACGCATATGCCGCAGGTGTCAACGCGTGGCTTGGTCTGGTATCCGAAGGCGGGCGCGGCAGAGGCTCACCCGATCTGTTGATCGCGGATGAGAGAATGATCGCAGCCTGGAGACCCGTCGATAGTCTCAGACTTGCTCAAGCGTTTCTGAACGATCTTCAATCCGAGAGTCGCCAGAGTGACCTGTCCGGCTTGTCAGACCGACCTTTTTTGCCCGAGCTGTTTGTGACCTCGCCCAAGGTCAGCCTCGAAGCTTGGGCGTTGCCTGGAGACAGAACAGCTATGGGAGCACCAATTCTCACCGCCGATATACGTGGCCCCTTATCGCTGCCTTCTGAATGGTACCTGGCGGATATTCAACTCCCGACCGGAGCCGCGATTGGGGCTACAATGCCGGGTGTGCCCTTCATTGTCGTCGGTCGCAGCGAACGCGTCGCTTGGGCGTTCCGATCTGTGTCACTGAAAACCCTGAAAGAGCCAGTGAGTCCCACCGCTGCGAAGGCCGGCAGTTTTCTGATGATGCTTGACCGTCTGGCGCGGTCCGCCGATGTGAACGATGCTATGGACGCAAGCATGAACCTGGCACCAGCCGGATTGGAGATTCTTGCGATCGACCGAGAAACCCTTGCTCGCTGGCCTGACAGGGAGGTCGAAACTCCTTTATCGTTTCGAGGCGCCCGTCTGGCTGCTCTTGATGAGCGGCAGCCGATATTCTCGGTCGAGGGCGCGATTGCGGTGCAGCGCGACACGGTCAGCGCTGCCGCGCGGGCGCTTCTTCCTATAATGGCAAAAGAGCTTTGGTTCGTGGGTTCCACAGGTGCTCTCGAAGAGAACCGCGCAGATAGGCTTCGCGGCGTTATTCTGAATCAACTTGCCCGATGGAATGGCGACATGGATCGCTTTTCACCGGAGCCGCTCTTGTTCTGGGCCTGGGCGCGCGCGTTGCAAAAACGGATACTTCAGGATGAATTTCCATCCGCGACGAAGGTCTGGGCCAGGCCAAATGCCGATGTCCTATTTGCGGTGCTTTCAGATCGCGGAGGGAGCGCAATCTGGTGCGACATCCGCCCGTCCACCCCCATCGAGACCTGCCAGGATCAGGTTCGTGCGGCCTTGGATGATGCCATCGGCTGGCTTGTCGACCGCTACGGACCCGATCCGTCCGCTTGGGTCTGGGGCGAAGCACACGCTTCGAATATGAAGTGGGCACCAATCCGATCGAGCGGGATCATCAGCGATCTGCTGTCTCTCGAAGCCCCATCTTCGGGCGCTCCCGACACGCTGATTGCAACATTGTTTGCTTCTGACGATGACCGCCCCTTCGCGACCAGCGCGGGCACCAATTTTCAGGCGGTCATGTCGTTTTCGGAAGAAGCCGGTTCCTATTTCATCGCGCCCGCCGGTCAGTCCGGCCACCCGCTCTCACGATTCTATGAAAACCTGTTTCCAATGTGGATGCAGGGCAAATACCTCGCGATGTCCACTGATCTGTCCTTGGCCCGGGGTGGCGCTGTGGGAACATCCCGACTTTTACCGGCATCTGTCCAAAGGCCAACAATACAAGATGACATGAGCCAATGATCGCCTACTTCCTCCTTTTCGACCCGTTTGGATACGCGATTTCGCCAGTGTCCCTTGTTTCCGTCAGCTTGGCCGCATGGATCTACATGCGCGGCGTCGCGCGATCCACACGGCTGCGCGGGACGGTTTCCATTTGGCGGCAAGCCCTGTTCTTCGCTGGCTTGACCTGCATTCTCGCGGCCACGAATGCGCCTCTGGCTTCGTTGGGGCACAGCCTCTTTTCGGCGCATCAAGTGGAGCACCTTCTCCTCCGCCTTGCAGGACCACTGCTCATCGCGGTCTCGCAGCCGTGGCGATTCCTGCAAGTCGGTTTGAACAGACGGTGGCGTCGATACCTCGGCGCTCTTGGAAAATCTATTGCATTGCGGTTCTTGGCACATCCGGTAACCGCCACTGCCGCGCTCATCACGTCGCTCTTTATCTGGCAGATTCCACTGCTTTACGGACTTGCGCAGCGCATCGCGGCGATCGAGATGTTCGCCCATTTTGCGATGGTTCTGGCAGGGATCTGGTATTTCGGCATGCTCTTCGACCCGAGAGATCCCCCTGAGGGCGCGAGGCGCGGCGCAAGGCTGATCTCTGGTTTTGCGGTGATCGTTTCAAACATTTTTCTGGGTTCCCTGACGACACTCAAAGAGGTGAGCCTCTATGCCTCCTACCAAACGGCGGCAACCGGGTTGCTTGATCCCCTGTCCGACGAAACCATGGGTGGCTATACGATCTGGGTCCCGTCCTCGATGCTGATGATCGCCGCGATCATTCTGGTCTTGAACGGGTGGAACGCGGCCGAGGTGCGTCGCTGGAATTCACGATACGAGTTGGTGCGAGGCTCGAACTCCGCGGCGCTCGAGTTTCCGGAAACGGCCGAAGAATTGCGTCTGAAAGTGGCAAAGCCAAACCGCGACATGGGCCGGACGCTCGCCATAGGCGCCTTGGTCATGTTCTTCATCGTCATGACGACGGTGGTGACTATTGTCTATGCGCTTTGAACAGAGGAGCAAATCAAAGGTTGTACCCACGTCTTTTCCCGCGATCGACATTTTCGCTGCACCGTCGTCGCAGTCAGAGATTTTGGGCACACTATCTCGGGCTGGCCAAGCTCAGAGGACACGAACGATTTTCTGCACTAAAGTTGACCATCAGAACAGACCCACCAGCCTTTGACTGCTGACGCCGCCGCCTCCTGAGTCTTGCTTTTCTGAATTTCGCGAGAACTTGATGCTGCGCTACTTGCCGCTCTGAGATTGCAGGAGGGCGTGTTCGAAGGCCTCCAGCGTGGTCGTGCTGACGTGATGCTCGATCCCCTCCGCATCGCGTTCTGCAGTCTCTTCGTCGATTCCCAGGCTGAGGAGAAACGCGACAACGACTCTATGACGGCGGCGACAGGCCTCGGCCAATTCTCGGCCCGCATCGGTTAGAAATATTGCGCGGTAACGCTCCCGCCGCACCAAACCAGCAGCCTTGAGTCGGGAGATGTTCTTGGTCACTGTTGGAGATTTCACGCCAAGCCGCTCGGCGATTTCGACCGGCCTAGCCTCCCCCGCAACTCGATCAGCTCTGCGATCAGTTCCACATAATCCTCCGCCATTTCGCTTTCATGTGCTCGGCGCACAGTCGCGAAACCCTTAGCCTGCGCTTCGGGAGCTCTCTCGACAGTCTCGAACGCCTCGCGTTCGTATGATTGTAGCTTCGACATGTCCGGACATTGCAACGAATAACTAAAATTGACAATCTAATTAGCCTAGAATATCTAAGTTAGACGAGTCTAAGTTTTAGCGCTGGAGGCTATGGTGATAAAAAATCTTTCGAGGCTGCTGCTAACCGCTGCAAGCGCGGTCCTGCTGTCCGGACCCGGGGGGCGACGCCTGTCAAAGAGGCTCCGTGGCTTCCTGAGGCGGCAGCCTATCGGCTGACACTTTTTCTTGGGAATCTCGCGCCAGTGCCTTGGGACGACATCGAGACCGCTTGGACAGAACCTCACCGGGGTTCGGAATTCTCGACCGGCGCGTTGGAGTGGGTGGACCGCAAAAGCGGTATCAAGCCGGATGGTATCCTTGACGCCGTGGCACGTGAAGACCGGCAAGCAGTTTTCACAGAGGCCACTCGTCTTGTAGCGCTTAGGATCGAAGAGGAATTGGACCGGGCTCTCGCAGCCGAAGAACCTGCAAAGGCGCGCCAGGCTCTGCGAACGGCAGGCGAGCTCTACCGTGCGTTTGAGGATGGTATCGCGGCAGCCGACCCCGAAGCAGCAAGACGTATCGGCCTCGCTTGGCTGGAACTTAACAGCAGCACGGGGTCCGCTGGTCTTCTCGGCGCTGGCGCCTTTTCCGCGGATCGCGACACGCTGGGGGCCGCGCGCGCAGTCATTTCCAGCTATCTCGCGGAAAATTACCTCTTAGCCAACTATGCTCCACGTCAGACACTGAGTGCCCTGCCCGAAACCGCTGTGTTCAGCCGACGCACTATCGAGGTGCCGCCAAGCTTGCCGCCTGGCTCCGACATCTTCGATCAGGACCCGCTGCCATTGCTTGTCCTCAACTTCGAGGAACAAGGTATCGACGAGACCGATCTGCCCTTGGTGGCTTATGGCGACATGCTTTTCGACAGCCCGCAGATATTCGGAAATCCTGCGCGAAACCTCGGGATCGCCTGTTCGACCTGTCACAATCGCTCGGATGTGAACCAGCGCCTCTTCATCCCGGGCGCCAGCCACCAACCCGGTGCCATCGACGTCGATGGCGCGTTCTTTAATCCTATCTTCAACGACCGGCGCGACGACCCGATCGACATTCCGAGCCTGCGCGGGCTGCGCTTCACCGGGCCTTATGGTCGCGATGGGCGCTTTGCCTCTCTGCGCGACTTCAGCCGGAACGTGATCGTCAATGAATTTGGCGGCGCGGAGCCGACGCCCTTGATGCTCGACGCGCTGGTAGGATACATGCTCGAGTTCGACTTCCTACCAAACTCTAAGCTGAATGCGGATGGTACGCTGTCCGAGGCAAACCCGGACGCGGCGCACCGAGGCGAGGCTATTTTTAATCGGCCTTTCGCTGGGCTAGGCGATCGCTCCTGCGCTAGTTGCCACGTGCCTGACGCAAATTTCCTCGATCGGCAAGCCCATGACATTGGATCGGTCTCGCCGGCATATAGTGGCGCGCGCGCAGGCGCGCTGGATACGCCGTCCTTGCTGGGAACCGCATATACCGCCCCCTATTTTCACGACGGTTCGCTGTCGACGTTGGCCGCCGTTGTTGAGTGGTTCGATGAGACGAAATCGCTCGGGCTATCAGAGACGGAACGGACTGAACTGACCGCGTATCTGGAGACTGTAGGGTCGGCAGACGAGCCTTACGAGAAGTTCGACGCAGAGAACACCGCCTTTCGCCTGACATTTGCCGAATTGGCGACATTTGCATCGACGCTCGACACGCTTCTGCCCCGACGTGACGCAGAGCACATCCTGCTGCTGACCGATACTGTCGCTGCGGACCTCGCCGCAGACGCGAGCACCATGTCGAACCTGACCGCACGGCCCGAAGTCTATGCCTTGGCCGAGCGTCTTGCCGCAGTCGGCGATGCAGCCCGTGACGACGACTGGGAGGCCGCCGAAGCAAGTTGGACCGCGTTCAAGACCGAAGCCGACGCGATCGAAGAGAGGGCATTCTGATGGAATTCTACCTAACCCGCAGAAATATGCTGGCCTTGGCCAGTGCAGGCGCGATCTCGCTGGCCTCCCCGCTGATCGCACAAGACACTCCCTTGCGGCTTGCTTTCATTCCGCAGGAGAATCCCGACAAGCTCTTAGGCGACATTGAGGCCATCACAAGATGGCTATCCGAACAGATTGGCGTTCCCGTGGAAGGCTTCGTCACCATCGACCATGCTGCGGCTGTCGAGGCACTTCGCAACGGAGATGCAGACGTCTCCTTCATGGGCGCGTTGCCTTTCGTTCTGGCGGAGGCGGAAATTGGCGCGGTACCTCTCTTGTCTGAGGTCTACCGGGGCGCGTCAAGTTACACAGGACGCATTTTTGTCCGCCGCAACAGCGGTATCGATACGCTGGCAGACCTGCGCGGGCGCGATATCGCCTTTGCCGACCCGATCTCTGAATCAGGTTATCTTTATCCTCTTTCCGAATTCGTTAAGGCCGGGCTAATTGAGGGTCCTGGCGCAGCGGAGAAATTCTTCGGCCGCGTGTTCTTTGCGGGAGGCTACCAGCAAGCCATGCAGGCTATGGCCGAAGGTCTGGTCGATGCCGCCGGTGCCAGTCAGTATGCGGATTTGTTGTTGACCCCACAACAGCAGGCCGAGGTGACTTGGCTCGTAGAAAGCGCGCCGATTCCAAGTCACCTTGTGATCGCACGCCCAGAACTCGATGCCGCCCTGCAAGCCCGTTTTGTTGACGTCATGCTGAAGCTCAACGAACCGAAGCACCGCGACAAATTGAGCTATCTTTACGGACCAGATGGCTACGTCAGGGCAGACGGCACCGCGTATGAAGGCGTACGCGATATGGCAAAGAAATACGGGCTGTTACGATGAGCATGGCTATCGAAATAGACGATCTGAGTTATGTCCATAAGGGCGCACAGCTACCAGCGTTGGAACGAGTCTCATTTCGGCTCCCGGCGGGCGAGTGTGTCGCTTTACTGGGCCCATCCGGGGCGGGCAAAACGACGTTGCTGGCGCTGCTCGACGGTAGGATTCAGGGATGGCGCGGGCGCGTTTCTGTCTTGGGTGCGCCGCTCAATCCCGACCGCCCACCACCCCGAGCTCGCCGTCCTGATACCGGTTTCGTGTTTCAGGAATTCGCCCTCGTAGAACGCTCCACGGCACTACGCAACGTGCTCAACGGCCGCCTGGGGCGGATGTCACCTTTCCAAGCAGTACTGGGATCGCCAATGGCTCACGATCTCGATATTGCCCGCACAGCACTCGCCGATTGCGGCATCGCAGAACTCGCGGAACGCCGTGTCGACAGTCTCAGCGGAGGACAGCGACAGCGCGTGGCTATTGCGCGATGTCTGGCGCAGGAACCACGGCTGATCCTCGCCGACGAGCCAGTGAGCAACCTCGACCCCGCCCGCGCTGGAGAGGTTCTGGGGTTGATGACCAAGGCGGCGCGAGCGCGTGATGCAACAGCGCTATTCTCCTCGCACCAACCCGATCTGGCGCGGCGTTTTGCAGGGCGCATCATCGGCATACGAGAGGGGCGGATCGCGTTTAACGTGCCAACGTCCGAGTTGAAAGACGATGCGACTGCCGAACTCTATCGGGGGTCAGGACCGACGCCGGAACTCGGTCCCCGGGCGGTGTTATGATGGCCCCCGCGACTTCGGCGGCTTCGTCACCAGTTCGCTGATCGCTATTGCCATCCTATGGTCCCTCGTCACAACCGATGTCGAGTTGTCGCGTCTTGCTTCGGCCGGTCCACGGATTACCGACTTTATCGGCCGGATGTTCCCGCCCGATCCGACAGTGATGACCGAGATCAAAAAAGGCAGCGCAGAGACACTAAGAATAGCAATCCTCGGCTCCCTCGGCGCAGTGCTGCTGTCGACCCCTCTGGCTATTCTCGCGTCCGAAACCATGGTTTCGCGTGCGGTGTTCGGGCCGGTCCGCGCGCTGCTGGCCTTTATCCGGGCGGTACCGCTGATCCTCGTGGCCATGCTCATGGTGGGCGCGGTCGGGCTCGGGCCGCTGCCCGGCATCATCGCAGTTGCCTTTCATGCCACTGGGATGCTCGCTAAATTCTATGCCGAGGCGATCGACGGCGTATCTCGCGCCCCATCGCAGCACTTGAAAGTGCAGGGGCTGGACCGCTCGTGCGGCTCAGACATGCGATTTGGCCACAGATGGCCCCAGTCATCGCCCGCGACACGATTTTCCGGTTCGAACTGAACCTGCGTGAGTCGTTGGTCCTCGGCATCGTCGGCGCGGGCGGGATCGGCTTTTACATCCAGACCTACATCCGCTCTTTTCAGTATGACAAGGCGGCCAGCGTCACGATTGCCGTCGTCGGCCTAGTCATCGTCATCGAGGCGATCAACATCACGCTGCGTCGTCGATTTACCTAACCATCAAGCATAAATGTCGATCGGTGTTCCATTTTTCACCATTGCGTAGATTTCCTCGATCTGACGGTCCGTTACGGCGATGCATCCTGCGGTCCAGTCACGCTTGTTCATCGGGTCGATCCCCTTGCGTGGCCCACCGTGAATAAAAATATCGCCACCCGGCGACTTTCCTTGGGACTCAGCAAAGGCAATATCCGCCGCGTTGGGATATGAGATGCCGATGGAGAGGTGGAAGAGGCTGTCCGGGTTGCGTCGGTCAATCACGTAGGTGCCTTCTGGCGTACGGCCGTCTCCCTCGAACTGTTTGTGACCCTGGGGCGCGAAGCCCAATCCGATGGGAAATGTACGCAAAACGCCAGCCTTCCCGTCAAGGACGAGCAACCGCTGTGCCTTGTACATGCGAAGACGGGTTACTTTGGGTCCGTTGTAGGTCCGGAACTTATCTGCACAGCCTGACAGGAAGGCAGCCAACCCACTTAGAATAAAGACCCGTCGTGGAAAATTGGTAGTCATTACTGCTTGATGCCCCTTTCGTGAGGTCTGATGTGTTTTAGGCGTTACTTAACCGCAAATGCCGGATCAATGACCGTGCGCCAGTGCTCCCTTTGCCATATTCTCGCCCACCGGTTCACCGCCCGAAGGCCCGCCCTTGATCTGATAGCCGTTCAAAAGCCGCAGTGCATTGGCGACCACCAACAGGGATACGCCCACATCCGCAGCGATGGCGCCCCACATAGAGGCCATGCCGAACGCGGTCAGCCCGACGAACAGCGCTTTGGTCGCCAACGATATACCAATATTCTGGTGGATGATCGACATGGTCCGGCGTGAATGACCAATAAGCCAGGGCACCTTGCCGATATCGTCAGTCATCAGCGCAATGTCGGCCGTCTCGATGGCCGCATCAGATCCGACAGCCCCATGGCAATGGCATAATGCGCCCGCGCCATGGCCGGTGCGTCGTTCACGCCGTCACCAATCATCGCCACCATGTCGTGGATTTCCACCAGTTCTTCGATTGCCGTCACCTTATCTTCTGGCAAAAGTTCGGCGCGCACTTCGTCGATCCCAACTTCGGCCGCGACGGCACGCGCGGTGCGTTCGTTGTCGCCCGTCAACATCACGATCGTCTCCACACCCTGCGCATACAACTTTTCAACGACCCCTTAGCATCAGGGCGGATGCGGTCGCGCAGCTCTAGTATGCCGACCACGGCAGTCTCGTCACCCACTACAACTAAGGTGCTCCCTGCTCCTTCTATTCGATCTCTCAAATCTGTCGGAATGTGATTGCCAAACCCCTTCTCCTCAGCGAACCGATCCGAGCCGAGCCAGATTACACGCCCGTCGGCGCGCCCTTCCAGCCCGCGTCCAGGCACGGTGCGTGTATCCTCTGCAGCAGTTATGGAAACACCATCAGTTTGCGCGCGCGCGAGAATGGCCCGTGCCAGCGGGTGCGAAGACCGTGCCTCCAAACTCGCTGCCAGCGTTATGAGATCGCCCGCGGAGGCTTCGCCCAATGCGTGAACTGCTGCAACCTCGGGTTCGCCCATAGTGATCGTTCCCGTCTTATCCATCGCCAGCGCAGTGGTGCGACCTGGCGCCTCAACATAAGCGCCCCCTTGATAAGCACCCCTGCTCGCGCCGACGCGGTCAGCGCTGCCACGATCGAAACTGGTGTTGAGATGACAAGGGCACAGGGGCAGGCGATTACCAGCAGCACCAACGCATTGTAGAACCAATAGTCCCAGGCACCGCCCAGGAGGAGCGGCGGCACCAGCGCAAGGGCGACCGCCAGCGCCATCACTATGGGGGTGTAGATGCGTGCAAACTTCGCGACCCATTGCTCGACCGGGGCGCGACGGGCATGGGCATCGCCGACCATGCGAATGATTTTCGCGAGCACCGTGTCCGAGGCGGCCTTCGTAGCGCGCACCGTCAGTGTGCCCTCACCATTGATTGTGCCGGCATAAACCTCGTCGCCGAGTTCCTTCGGAACCAGTGCGCTTTCGCCAGTGATCGGGGCCTGGTCAACAGCCCCGGCCCCCTCTACGACCTCGCCATCAAGTGGGATGCGATCGCCGCCGCGCACGATGAAACGATCATCCACGGCAACTTCTGCCGCTGGAACATTCGCCTCGCTACCATCCGGCCGAATGATCCTGGCTGTCGGCGGTGCTAAATCCAGAAGGGCCGACACCGCATTGCGCGCCCGCCCCACACTCCAGCTCTCAAGGTAGAGCGACAGTGAAAAGAAAAACGCAACTGTCGCTGCCTCGAAGAATTCGCCCAGCCGATAGCACCCGCCACGGCCACCACCATCAATAGATTCATGTCAGGGCTAATTCTGCGTGCTGAAGACCAGGCCTTTGGTGCAACGAGCCAGACGCCAAAAAGGATTGCGACGGCAAACAGCCCGGCTTCCGCGATGGGCATCGGCGCCGTGCCATGCCCTGCAAACAGACCAAGCGCACCACCCATGCCCGTTTCGACGATATGGTAGAGAAATCCTGCCGCCCAAAACCCGCCGCTCAGCGTGGTAAAACGCTTTTGACGTGCCAAATGCGCTGCCTGATTTTCGGCCGCGTTGTCGGCATCCCACGGTTTCGCGCTCATCCCCGTGCTCGCGACCAACTCAGCGACCTCATCATCTGAAATCTTATCCGCAGTATCCAGAATCGTCATTCGTCCATTAATGACATCAAACGCCAGATGCTCTGTCCCGCCAACTGTTGGACCGACAGCCCTATTCAGGATCGCCACCTCTTCGGCACAATCCAGACCAGAGACCTGGAAACTTCGTCCGGTCGCGGGGATGGGTTGTGCTGGTTCCGTGTCGGCTCCAGCACCGCAGCACGTACCACCTTCTCCATGAGAGTGGGAAACTCCTTTCGGATGCTCTTGATAATCACTGTGCTCGCGATCGCGGTCAGATTTGTGTTTGTGGTCGCGGCGGTGGTCATGGATAGACATAGATTGACCCTAGGATTAGATTGATTCAACTCTGACATAGCCCCTACAGTTACTAGAGGTTCAATAGAAAAATTGCGTTTCTTTTTATGAACTCTTTTGAAGATGCCGCGCTCCGACCGCCCCAGGGTGGTTCTTGTGGACCTGTGCCCGGTATGCAAGATTGTTGGTGAAAACCAAAGTAGGACAGGTCAGAGGACTGAATGCAAACACGACATATGATGATTGGAGCGGCCCTGCTGCTCGCAAGCGGATGTGCCGCACCAATGGCTAACTCCCGCGCGCCGGTAGACGCGGTTGGAAACCTTCCCGAACAAATCGTTAACCTAGCTGCACCTGGTCAGGACCTCACAACAGCTCGGCTTCGTTCCGAGGATGGGTGCTACTGGTATGAGCACAGCGGTCCAGTAGAAACGACACTGGTGCCGCTCCGCTCAATAGGTGGCAACCCGATCTGCACCACGCGCTCGGCGTGACTAATTGACCAGTGCAGACGGGTTGGGCGTAGATCACGTTCGCGGGTCACGCTTTCTTCTGCCGAATACAGGAACGCCGTCGAACCAGTTTTGACGTTCGGGTATAGATGGTTGATATGTGCCATGACCATGCGGACACACCCCGAACTCGCGCGCCCGCCGATGCTTCTTGGTTCGGGCGTCCCGTGAATGCGAAGATAGGTGTCTCGGTTGCCTTCAAAAAGGTAAAGCGCCCGCGAGCCAAGAGGGTTTTCTGGGCCAGGGTCAACACCGTCGGCAACCGGGCCATAGAGCTCGGGATCGCGTGCGATCATGTTTTGGGTCGGCGTCCAGTTTGGCCATTCCACTTTTCGCTGGATCGTATACGTGCCGGGCTCGTACAGGTTACCACGGGCGATCGCCACACCGTAACGCATCGCAGTTCCCCTTCTTCGATGTGATAGATGTAGCGCGCTACGGCATCAACGTGGACGTCTCCCGGAACAAGCCCGTCCTTAGCGTCCACCCGCTGGGGCAAAAAGCGCGGGTGCAGGCCCCACGGGTTTGACGTAGTTGGATCAAAAGCGGGAGGTGTGACCTGCGCGTCCCAGGCGGCCTTCTCCTCCTTGGTGGGCCGGGTGGCTGCCAGTAGCGGGCCAGCGATTGGAGTAGAAAACAGCGCACCGCTGGTTTGGAGAAAATGTCGTCTTGTCAGCATCATTCTTATTCCTTCAACGTTAGGTAGGCAAACTAAGCTCAAACAAAACCGCTCTGCCGTTCATTAAGGAAAGCCTGAAGCAGTATGGCCTGTTTGAATCGAATGCCGTTCTTCGCCTGCGGTCCTAACTCCTAAAGCTACTATAGGTTCAAGAAAAATATTGAGGTCGAACCGGGGCTTTCGTGTTCTTACTTAGACAAGAACAGACCAGTCCGCCAGCAATTCGGTCGTGGCCCGTCACCGCAGGACTATCCGATATTCTGGGTGCGGGGCCGATGTTCGCCATTGGTTGAAAAAACCTTCGCGGTAACATCTCGACTGTGTCTCACGTCGAAAGAACTACATCTAAAGAACGACCAAACCGGAGCGATGTAACGACCTGGCCGAAGGCCGCGACATCTTGAATCACGTCTCGCGATAGTTGTCACAAGCCTCAACCCCTTCTGCGACGACATCAAGAAGAGCATCTACATCGCTCAATAGCGTTATGATACGTGAATTGCTGATACGGTAGCGAACAAACCGTCCATCTCGATCGCTGGCGACAAGCCCGCACTCCAGCAGGCATCGCAAATGATTGGAGATATTGGGCTGAGTTAGTCCCGTGTGCGCGACGAGCTCCTGAACGACGAACGGACTTTTTGCCAAGGCGTCCAAAATCGTCAAACGACTGGTATCTGCGAAGCCGCGAAGCAATTTCGCGCGCTGTTCAATAGTGGTGGTCTTGTTGTCCATAACGATTTGCGCCATATCATTTCTCGCTGATATATGGAATCTTCTATCCACTTTAGCAGGAAAGCCGCGATCATGGCCAACACAGACAACGAGATAGCAGATGCGCCATTGTTTCGATACCGGGTTTCCGGCATGGATTGCGCGAAGGATGCTGCACAGATCGAGCGGGCGGCACAGTCGGCCGGGGTAGCGCCCGGCGATGTGAAAGTGTCGGCCGCAACCCACATCATGACACTGGCTGCACCCGAAGGGCGCCTGCCGGACATCGAAAAGGCCGTTGCGGTGACTGGTTACAGCTTCGACCGGATCGAGGACAATGCAGACATTCCGCCAAATCCGGCCCATCAGGACCCGGCCTACCGCCGTGCCCTCTGGATCGTCGTGATCCTGAACGTGGGATACGGGGTCCTCGAAATGATCGGCGGTTTCATTTCCGGATCGCAGGCCGTGAAGGCCGATGCGCTCGATTTCATCGGCGATGGCGCGATCACCTTCCTCGGCCTGCTGGCCATCGGCTGGAGCCTCGCTTGGCGGGCACGGTCGGCTCTGATCCAAGGCATCTTCCTCGGGCTCCTCGGTCTTGGCGTCCTCGGCACAACCATCGTTCGGGTCTTCGAACAGACGACGCCGGATGCAGGTCTCATGGGCCTGCTCGGTATGATCGCCCTTGTCGTGAACGTCGTCTCCGTTCTGCCGCTGCTGCGATTCCGCAAGGGCGACGCGAACATGCGGGCTGTCTGGCTGTTCTCGCGCAACGACGCTATCGGCAATGCGGCGGTCGTCATCGCCGCCGGTCTCGTGGCGTGGCTGGGCAGCGCGTGGCCCGACCTTATCGTCGCCTTCGGTATCGCCGGACTGTTCCTGCACTCCGCTTGGGCCATCATCCGCGACGCGCGGGGCGATCTGAAGGCGACGGCATGAACGGTCGCGTTCTCGGTGGGCTCTGCGCAATCGCAGCGCTCGGTCTCGATCAGGGCACCAAGGCGCTCGCCCTGACCACACCGGCGCTCGAGAGCGGGGTCGAGGTTTTACCCTTTCTTAACCTCGTGCGGGTTCTGAACGATGGGGTCAGCTTCGGTATGCTCGGCGGGTTCGTACCGTGGTGGGGTCTCATCGCGCTTGCTGGCGTGATCGTGGCATGGCTATTGATCTGGTTATGGCGCGCGCCGGACAGGCTGACAGCTGCCGCTCTCGGTCTGATCATCGGCGGCGCACTCGGCAATATTCTTGACCGCGTACGCTATCAGGCCGTTCCTGACTTTCTCGACTTCCATTACGGATCATACCACTGGCCGTCCTTCAATCTCGCGGACGTAACGATTTTCTGCGGTGCGGCCCTGCTGTTCTGGGACAGCTTCCGCTCTGCGAAGGACAAGCCTGGTCAGAGTGAACGCAAGGAAAACACAACGGGGGTGTAACCCATGTTCGGCATACCATCTGCGAAAGGCTTTGACAGCACACTGGCCCTGCTGCGCAACCCATATGGGTTCATCTCGGAGACCTGCCGCGCACTCGACACAGACCTGTTCGAAACCCGCATCCTCCTTCAAGAGACGATCTGCATGACCGGCGCGGCGGCAGCGAAAGTTTTCTATTCCGAGGATAAACTGATCCGCGCGGGCTCGATGCCGGGCCGCATACAGAAGACCCTGCTGGGCGAAGGCGGCGTTCAGGGATTGGACGGCGCTGCCCACCAGCACCGCAAGAAGATGTTCATGTCACTCATGGGGACCGAGCGGATCGCCGCGCTTCAGGGCACGTCGCTTCACATGTTGGACAAATATGCGCCGGACTGGGAGGCGAGGAACGAGGTCGTCCTCTATGACGAAGTGCGCGAAATGCTCACAAGAGCTGTTTGCGCCTGGGCCAGGGTGCCGCTTGATGAAGCTGAGGTGGCGACCCGAACGGCGCAGCTTACAGCGCTTTTTCAGGACGCCGGTGCCATTGGCCCGAAACATTGGGCCGCGCGACTGGCGCGCCACCGCCTGGAAAATGGGCAGCACGGATGATCCAACAGGTCCGCGATGGCGAGCTTCAGCCGACGCAGGAAAGCGCCCTTCATTTCATCGCGACATGGCGCGATCTCGATGGGGAGTTGTTGACCCCAGGGTGGCCGCCGTAGAGCTGTTGAATGTCCTGCGCCGACCGTCGCGGTATCCGTGTTCATAGTTCAGGCGGCGCATGCTTTACATCGGCATCCCGAGTGGCGGCAAAAGCTGAAGGACGACGAGGGACAGCTCGAACCTTTCGTGCAAGAGGTCGCCGTCTGTATCCGTTCTTTCCCGCGGTTGCGGCACGGGTGAAGAGCGATTTCGAGTGGCGCGGACATCGCTTTCCCAAAGGGTACAGGGTTCTGCTCGACCTCTACGGCACGAATACCGACGCTCGTTCGTGGGACGCGCCGCAAGAGTTCCGGCCGAGCGGTTTCACGATCGGGAGGTCACTCCCTACGAGTTCATTCCGCAGGGCGGTGGCGATCACCACAGGAACCACCGTTGTCCGGGCGAGTGGATCGCGATCAGCCAGATGAAGGCGTTTTGCAGTTTCTTCGTGAACGCCATCGACTACGAAGTGCCGGATCAGGATCTGGATCTGGAAACCGGAGAACTGCCGCCCATGCCCAAATCTCGGTTCATCATGCGTAACGTCAGGCCTCGGCAGTAGCTTCGCCCTCGTCCGGATCGACCGACCGCGCATCCTTCGTGGCCTCGAACGCCTCCCATGCAACGTAGGGCACGATCAGAAGCGCCGCACCGGGTCGGCCCACCACCAGCCCATCCATTGCGTCAGACCGATCCCGGCCAACACACGATCGTCTGATACTGGCAGATCATGGTGTCCTTGGCATTGTACTTCAGGGCGGGCGCATCGAGCCGCTTGCCGTAGCGATACTTGCCCCAGGCGAGGAACGGGTTGGCCACGAGCGAAGCACCCAGAATCGCGATACCCACCAGTTGAAGCCCGGCGCCTTCTGCGAAATGAAGGCGGAGACCGCCTCGTAGAGGATCGCCGCGACGACGATCCAGAAGGCACAGGCAACCACGTAGAGCGCGACCTTCTTGCGGTGCAGGACCGTGCGCTTGTCGGCACCGTCCACCTCACTCTTCAAGCGCCAGATCAGAGTCGCAGCCGAGGTGGCCTCGACCGTACTGTCGAGGCCCCAACTCACCAGCGCTGCGCTGCCGGTCAGAAGTCCCACGGTGACGGATACGACGACCTCGATGATGTTGTAGACGAGGCTGGCGATCTCGACCCGGATGCCGCGCGTCAGATTGGCCTGCCGGTTATCTTGATGACTGCTCATAACATCTCATCACCGCAAAATTTTCGGCGAAAGTTCGAGGCGAGAATTGGCTACTTGCCATCAGTTGCGCCACGGATCGAAAGCGAGATTGTCCTGTTTCCAAGCTTCTCAGTAGAGGCGAGCTTGTCCCTCATACATGAAACCAGGGCTTCGGACCTGTCGCGTAACCGGTGTT